>JBPCXK010000810.1:0-2875 GCA_051008635.1 Gammaproteobacteria bacterium | reverse complement strand
GAATAGCGCCAACCCGGCCGGTCCGGCCAAACTGAAAAATCGCCTCCAGCCCGTCGCAGTGTTGCGACGGGCTGTTCACGTTGCGGAACCCTCACTGTTCTAGTCTGTCTCATCTGAGGCCGAGTATTCGTCGGCAACCTCAGTTTCTTGCCGCTCAATTGCCTGACAAAGCAAAACTTAGTACCTTTGCTCCCCCCTGAGCTTGTAGCCCATCGAAACCAACATGATGTCTGCACTGTGCCGTTGTGCGTTCGTTCTGACACTGGCGCTCGTTAGTGTCACGGCTGCGTTAGCGCAGGCGACGCAGATCCGGGTTGGCGTGCTGAAATTTGGCACCGTCAACTGGGAGCTGGACGTGATGGAGACGCATGACCTCCCCGAGAAGGAGGGCTTCGAGTTGACCGTCGTGCCGCTGGCATCCAAGAGCGCGATCAACGTCGCGGTTCAGGGCGGAGCAGTCGATGTGATCGTCACGGACTGGCTTTGGGTTTCCAGGCAGCGCGCCGACGGCCGTAACTATACCTTCGTGCCGTACTCGATCGCGGTTGGCGGTTTGATGGTCGATCCGGCCGCGCGCATCGCAAAGCTTTCCGATCTGCGCGGCAAGAAGCTGGGTGTGGCCGGCGGGCCAGTCGACAAAAGCTGGTTGTTTCTAAGGGCATTTGTGCAGAAGACATCCGGCCAGGACCTGCTCGATATCGTGGAGCCGAGTTTCGCGGCTCCGCCGCTGCTCAACGAGCTGATGTTGCGCGGCGAGTTGCCGGCGGTTCTCAATTTCTGGCACTACGGCGCGCGCTTGCGGGCCGCCGGTATGAAACAGTTGCTTGGCATCGAAGACGTGTTGTCGGAATTGGGTGTGCAAGGGCAACTTCCTGTGATCGGCTGGGTGTTCAGTGAAACGTGGGCGCGCGAGCATAGCGAAGTGCTGCAGGGGTTTCTCAGGGCCTCGTTCGCGGCCAAGCGGATCATGGCGGAGTCAGACGAGGAATGGGAGCGGCTGCGGCCCATGATCAAGGCTTCAGACGACGCAACCTTGCGTGCCCTGCGTGACACCTACCGCGCGGGTATCCCCGGTGTATTCGGCCAGTCTGAGCGTGAGGCCGCCCGACGCGTATTCCGGATTCTGGCGGAACAAGGCGGCGAAGAGCTGGTGGGATCGAGCAAGACGTTGAGCGCAGGCACCTTCTGGGACGGATTCTCGATCGAAGCAGCTCGCCAATGACACTATCCGACGCGTGGTTGCGCGGGCTATCCTTGCTGGGGTTTCTGGTCGTGTGGCAGATCGTCGCCGCAATCGTGTCGCAACCGCTGCTCCCGACACCGATAGTCGTAATAACAAAGCTGTCGCACCACGCGATTTACGGCGAGTTACTACCCAATCTCGGCATAACGCTGCTACGCGTCACCATTGCATTCGTGCTTGCCATGGCGATTGGCACAGCGATTGGCATCGCCATGGGGCGCTCACAGGGTTTCGACAACATCTTCGATGGCGTTCTGGTGCTTGGTCTCAACATCCCGGCGTTGGTGACCATCATTCTGTGTTATATCTGGTTCGGTTTGACCGAAGTCGCGGCAGTAACGGCGGTTGCGCTCAACAAAATCCCCACCGTCGTGGTAACGGTGCGCGAGGGCGCACGCGCGGTGGACCGGCGTTTGATGGAAGTGGCGCAAGTCTTCCGCGTCAAACCGTTGTCCACTCTCACCAAAGTGTATTTGCCGCAGCTCTATCCCTATTTGATGGCGGCCGCGCGCAGCGGGCTTGCCCTGATCTGGAAGATCGTGCTTGTCGTGGAGCTGCTCGGCCGCAGCAACGGCGTGGGGTTTCAGATCGGCACCTTCTTTCAGTTTTTCGACATAACGGGCATTCTGGCGTACACACTTGCCTTCGCCACCGTGATACTGATGTTCGAAGCGGTGTGTATGCGCCCGCTGGAGGCGCGCCTTACCCGCTGGCGCACATGAGTCTACAGGTCAACATCGCTGAAAAGATGTATCCCGGCGCGCGGCATGCGGCGCTGCGTCGATTAGAGTTCAGCGCGCGCGACGGCGAGTTCATCGTGATCGTTGGCCCGTCCGGCGCGGGCAAGAGTACTTTGCTCAACATCGTGAGCGGGCTTGATCAGGATCTCGAGGGGAATTCGCTGCTCGATGGCGAACCATTGCACCTCAATGGCAAGTGCCGCGCGGGAATCGGTTTCATATTTCAAGATCCACGTTTGTTGCCGTGGCTATCGGTGCTCGACAATCTGCGGCTGGTGTTGGGGGACGATCCGCAGGGAGAGCACAAGTGCCGGGAGTTGTTGCGCGAGGTCGAGCTCGGTAACGAGACGACGGCGTTTCCCGGGCAGTTGTCGGGGGGCATGCAGCGGCGAGTGGCGATGGCGAGGGCTTTTGTCACTCGGCCTTCGTTGTTGTTGATGGATGAACCGTTCGTGTCGCTCGATGTCCCGACCGCCGGTCGTTTGCGGCAGTTGCTGCTGCGTCTGTGGAGTGAGTTCCGGCCGACTGTATTGATGGTGACGCACAACCTGCGCGAGGCGTTGGCGCTCGCCGATCGTGTGCTGTTTTTGTCGGGCAGTCCGGGTCAGGTTGTGCTCGAAGTGCCTATCGATCTGGCGCGCCCGCGCGGGCCGGACGATTCGGTTGTTAATGATCTGCACGACCGCTTGCTGCGAGCGCATCCGGGTCTGCTGTCGGGGCTGACGGGCAATGGCGAAACCGGCGCCGAAGAATCGAAGAATGAAGCCAAAGCTTGAAGAGATCGAAGAAGTCCAGGTCCGGCAAGTCAGCGAAGCCGTGCTCCGTGTCGACGGCGTCAGCAAATCCTACGGCGCTACCAAGGCGTTGGATGACGTCTCTCTGGGTGTCGACT
>JBPCXK010000809.1:0-2974 GCA_051008635.1 Gammaproteobacteria bacterium | reverse complement strand
GCCTGGAGAGTTTGCATATCAGAAAGGCACAGCTTTTTCGGCCTGTCGACTATTGTTGCCGCGGCGGTTCGTCCTCATGCTGTCTGGTGGGCGGAGTAAAGTCGACTGGCGGCGCGCTGGCGTCGGTAATCGAGAATCCCACCACCTTGCGGCGACTCGGTACGAGCTGGCCCTCCACCTCGTGGATTTCCGAGTACGAGTAAACGTGCAGCGGCTCGACGACGGCCTTGTTTGTGTCCTCCGGCATGACGTACATGACTCGGGACCAAGCCACATCGGCTGTAGCGTTGTCGGGCAAGCTCTTGAAGAAGCGCTGCGCAATCTCCCCGGTGGATACGCTGCGGGTGAGAACCTTGCCCTGGCCCGTCGGGGTCTCGAAGCCATCGGTCATGACCGATTTCACATTCACTCCGCCAAGACGGACTCCGGCCAGACGGCCCGAGGCGTGAACGGACAAACGCACACCCGCGTTGGCTGTTTCGATGCCGTTGATCAGGTGGCGCAGGGTGATGCGGTACTCGGTGATCCGGTCATACTTCTTTTGTCCGCCGATCTCGCCCGCGGCGACCCGATGGTAGCCGACTTGCGGGCGGCTCAGATCGAATTGCATGCGATCGAGCACGCCACGCCGTTCGAGGTCCGAGAGATAATTTCGCGCCAGATTGACCGCTTCCTGTTCGCCGATGCTCTCGGCCGAATCGATGCTCGAGGTCAACTCGAGATTGATCACCCGAAGCTCGTCATGCTCCGGCAGGTAACGCACAAGCAACTGCGGCGCATCCGCAAACACGCTGCTCCAGTCCGCTGACGTGCGACTGGCTATTGCCGTGTCCACGCCCACAGAACTGACTTTCCGGCCCAGCATGAGCTCTGCGGTCGCAAGTGCCCGCTGAGCGATTTCGTTGGGCTTGCGTTGCACCCGCTCCATTTCAAGAGCCGCGATTCGCGCGCCGACCTCCGGTTGCTGCGCTATGGCGTTGGTGCCAAGCGAGCTGAGTATCATCAAGGCGAGTAGCATGGTGCTGATAGTGGCTGGACTTCTCATCTGACTCTCTCCGTCGGTAAAAGTAGCTGCCTGGTGCCGCCGCGCCGGCAGCGGTGAAGCGCCGTATCCTGCTCCCGGTGCCCGGTTCATGCGGGGTTTCCGCGCTGGCTGGATCTTCATCACGGGCACTCCGCCCCGTTTGAGACGCAAACGCGGCAGGTATTGCCAGGTCCCGGTTCACAGCAGAACTGGCCGGGAGGGCATGGTGTTGGCGGGGGCGGGTTGGGGATCCGGCAGCCGTTCTGACCGTTGTCGAACATGACGGAGCACCACCATCCGTGTGGCTCGGGCGCATCAAAGATCAGGGCTCCAGCACGCAGCCTGGCGGTGTTTTGCACCGAATGACAATCACTCTGGTTCAAACCAAAAGTCAGGGTGATCGGAGAATTGTCGCCCGTGAACCACCCGGGGCGATCCTCCATCTCTTCGATCCACGCGCGTGAGTTACGAAGGTACCATGTTGCCCTGAAAAAGTCCCTCGGCTGATTGTCCTTGACGATGGGAGAGTTGTGGTAGCCAAAGCTCTGCCGGACCTGCTGGTCAAAATGACGGGAGATTGCACCCGTGTTTATGGTACAGCTCGTCACGTACATCATATAAGCCGCCTCGTCGCCGGCGAGTGTCCCGAACCGCGACTGCTGATCGATAGTCACCAGACACTGGCTGTTGCGCGGGAACCCAAACTGCAGCCGCGCCCGGTTACCATGACCTGCGTAGACCGAAAGGGTTCGTGAGTCGCCCGCCACGTGGTCTATCCCGGCAAGCCCAGGGAAGGTTTGCTCGTAAAAGTCTTGCGGCCACGCGTTGGCATTCGTCCAGCGAGTCCCGGTCCATGCGTCCGCGTCGAGATCGTTCTGCAGACTCGCGGTGACCGTGTTGAGGTCGGTGTTCTGGCAACCATTGCCGGTGAAGTCGGTCGACTCGTCTATCCAGTAAGTCGGCTGCGCCAGCGCGCCATGTGGCGCGAGCGCGAGCAGCACAAGTGTTACAAAGTAGGTGAGAATAATTTGCCTGAGGCGAGTTGTCGGTCGCATGTCTGTTTCTCCTCATCTTCTGATTTGCCTATGTCAGCTCGTGGGAAACAATTCCGCATTGTGAGGCTGGTCGGTGTCGCAGGGCTGGAAACATTTGACGCATTGAGCGGGGTCTGTTGCATATCGGTGCTGCCATCGGGTACATATACGTCGACCGGCCTGGAACTTACTCATAGCACCCTACCGGCCGCCGCTACGGTGATTTATTCACAGGAGATGTGTGACTTTAGTCACTGACGGCGGCATTTCCACCGCGTCCCGGTCGGTTCATTTGGTGCAGCTCGAAGGCACCGAATGGCGTTTGCAGTGTCCTGTGTTTATCGAAGCTTTTGACTACCACTTTGCCCGATTTACAACTCTTGGTGGTGGTGCTGGTGCTGGTGTTGGCGGATCAGTTGTTTTTTGGAGTTCCCCCGGTTGCGGGGTTGGCGGATTCTTGTCTGGCAAATTCAAATTCTGCCCCCGCTACCAACTACTTCTTTGAAAAGTAAACAGAATCTCTTCTGTAACCAAAATATTGACCATCAGCCGTTGCTGATGTTGTAGTCTTCGCATTATTCCCACAGCGCAAACCGCCTCGGCGCCTTGAACACGAGTTCATTCGGAAACCAGTCCGCATAGCGAATCGAGTCCGACCTGGCCACGGTCCGCGAAAAACGACCACGCCATCCCGGCGACAGGACCGCGCGCCGGCGGCCACCTCTCCCGTACTTTTTTCTTTCGCAAATTGAAGGCCGCTTCCCCTCTTCGGCTATTTGTAAATCCGTTTTCGCTGGAGCCTGTGATTCCGCAATACACAGCAAACTCAGACGATTCTCTGAATATCTTTGACAAGCAAAAATAGATGATGCCCTGGCCTCCGGGGCGGACACACTAGTGACCATTGGCGGTGTGC
>JBPCXK010000808.1:0-3598 GCA_051008635.1 Gammaproteobacteria bacterium | reverse complement strand
ACAGCGGCATGGCGGGGGCGGCGCGAATGGCGGCGTAGGCTGCGGCGCGCGTCGGCGCCGGGCTGTTTTCCGTAGCGACTCGTCACGAACATGCGGCGCACATCAGCGGCGCTTGTCCGGTGCTGATGGTCAAGGGTGTTGACTCGGTAGAGCAGCTCGAGCCCCTGCTTGATAAAGCGACGCTGGTTGCCATCGGGCCAGGTTTGGGGACGTCGGTCTGGTCGGAGACGATGTTCAATGCCGTCGTCGATACGCAACTTCCGCTGATCGTGGATGCGGACGCGCTGAACCTGCTGGCCGAAAATCCCAACGAACGCGAAAATTGGGTGTTGACGCCGCATCCGGGCGAGGCCGCGCGATTGCAGGATAGAAACACCGGCGGCATCGAGTTTGACCGGTTCAGCGCCGTGCGCGAGCTGCAGCAGCGCTACGGTGGCTCGTGCGTGCTGAAAGGCGCCGGGAGTTTGATTTGTTCAAGCTACCGCACGGCAGTCTGCACCGACGGCAACCCGGGCATGGCGACTGGCGGCATGGGCGATGTACTCACAGGCATCATTGCGGGGCTTGCGGCGCAGCAGGTTCCGCTGCGGACCGCGGCCGAACTTGGGGTTTGTCTGCACGCGGCGGCTGCGGATCGGGCAGCAGCGGCGGGTGAGCGCGGGTTGCTGGCTACTGATCTGTTTGAGTATTTACGGGCGCTTGTGAATCCGGGTGCGGAGAAAACGTAGGAAAGTTGGATTGGTCCTGTGATAGGCATCGCCGACGCCGCTGCGATGGAGGATTTCGGCGCGCGTGTCGCACGCGCTTGCTCGGGGCCGTTATCGATTTATCTGCAGGGCGGGCTTGGTAGCGGCAAAACCACTTTCGTGCGCGGCTTTCTGCGCGCCCTGGGCCACGAAGACTTGGTGAAAAGCCCGACCTATACGCTCGTCGAGCCTTACGAGCTGCCGCACATCAACGCCTATCATTTCGACCTTTATCGTCTGGCCGACCCCCGTGAACTCGAGTTCGTCGGCGCGCGGGATTTCTTTGACGGCGAGTCGATCTGTCTGGTGGAATGGCCGGAGCGCGCGGGCGGCGCTCTGCCAGGACCGGACCTCCTGATCCGGATTGCTTACGCCGATTACGGTCGCTCCGTAGAGGTTGAAGGGCACGGGGCATTCGGCCAGCGGATCGCCGACTTGATCAATATCTCATAAATTACCGGAAAAAAATGCTGTATCTCATTAAAAATACTATAATTTAAACTTGCAATGTTTCGAGAACTGTCCAAACTAGTGCGTCGTGGTTGCGGGGCTTGCCACTCTCCTTACCCTTTGGGAGCAGTAGCGAAAGGCCACAGAACCAACAGGCCTTTTGGTTCAGGGCCGGTTAAGGGTAGTTGCGTAAAGTGTCTTCAGCTTTACCTCATCGAGGGATGGATGTGAAGGACAAACGGGGACAATTCAGAAGACGGTTTCTTGCATTCGCAGCCGCCGCGCTGTTGCTCCAGGTGCTGAGTGCGGCCGCAGGCGCCGCTGCAAGTACCACGACTATCAACAAAGTGCGCTTGTTCGAAAAGGATGATCAAGCCCGCGTCGTTTTTGATCTCACCAGACCTGTTGACTACAAACTTACTCTGCTGCGTCAGCCGGACAGGGTGGTCGTCGATTTCAAGAACACGCGACTTAGCAGGCGTTCACAGAACCTGAACGTCAGCTGCACTGCAATCAAACGCATGCGGCATGCGCCACGCAACCGCCACGACTTGCGTGTAGTGCTCGATCTCACCGGGCAAGTGGAAACAAAAAGCTTTTTGCTGCCGCCGAACGGCAAAGCCGGTCACCGTCTTGTGATCGATATGGTCGGCAAGGGGCGTTCGCGAGAAGCTGTGAAAAACACAGAAAGCGCACCGAGACGGCTTCGCGACGTGGTTGTCGCGATTGATGCCGGGCACGGTGGGAAAGACCCGGGCGCCATCGGTAGACGCGGCACGCGTGAGAAAGATATTGTGCTCTCGATCGCGCGGCGCCTGTCGAAGCTGATCAATCGCCAACCTGGCATGCGCGCGGTGCTGACCCGTGACGCGGACGTGTTTTTGCCGCTGCGCACGCGGATCGAAAAGGCGCGTGAGGCGACGGCCGACCTGTTCCTCTCGATACATGCAGACGCCTCGCGCAATCGGCACGCCAAGGGCTCTTCAGTGTACGTATTGTCGCGCAACGGCGCGTCGAGCGAGGCCGCGCGCTGGCTGGCGCAACGCGAGAACGAGGCCGATCTGATCGGCGGCGTGAGCCTGGACGATAAAGACGACGTGCTCGCAGGCGTACTACTCGATCTGTCTCAGACCGCGACCATGGAAGCAAGTCAGGATCTGGGTCACGACGTATTGCGCTCCCTGGGACAGATCGGCAACTTGCACATCAAGCACGTGGAGAACGCAGGCTTTGTAGTGCTCAAGTCGCCGGATATTCCTTCGGTGCTGGTGGAGACGGCCTTCATCTCGAATCCCTATGAGGAAAACCGCCTGCGGACGCAATCGCATCAAGAAAAGCTCGCGCGCGCTGTGCTCGGCGGTATCCGCAGCTACTTTAAGCTTAATGCACCGCCGGGCACCCTGCTCGCGCATGTCAAACCCAGCAGGCATGTGATCAAGCGCGGGGAGACGCTGTCGATAATTGCGCAGCGTTATCAGGTCAGCGTAGCGGACATCCGCAACTTTAACGAGTTGCGAAACGACCGCATCCGCACCGGACAGGTGCTGGTGATTCCGGTGGTCAGCGGTAGTTAGCTTAACACCCCACGCCCCGTCGTTCCCCCGCAGGGGAAAAACCTAACCCGGCCTAGCCGGAACCAAAGATGTGCCTCTTCAACGGCGGACTTTACCACCCCTTGCCCACCGCAACGCCGGCGTGTGAGGCGCGCGGCCGTGGACAAGGCGTGGAAAAGTCCGCCTTGCTTGTGCGCGACGTAAGCGATCCACCAGCCCCAGCGTCAACTGGCGGCCTGAGATTTAGCGACTGCGGGTTTCGCAGGCCAGCTCGCGTTTGTCTGACAGTACCCTTACAGTCGCTATCTCGGAAGGGACTTTGCAAGTTTCTCTAGATCTTCTGCCACGCGTTTGATCTTCTCGGCAGAAGGATGCGCGTAGCTCCAACGCAGAAGCCATCGTGCCTTGGGTACTACCGTCGAAATCGCGCTAGCTCGCTGCACGAGCGCGACGCCAAGCAGCAAAATCAATGATGGATGACTGCCTCAATTCCAAATCATTCGGTTCCATTTGATCAGAGAAAATGACCAGATTGAGACAATCCCAACGCGCGTTCGGCGCGATGATACCATCGAACCCCAGAAAGGCAGCGGCATCACCGATCTCCTGCGTTCGCTGGTACAAGACCTTCGTGTACTCTCGCACATCCACGCCGAGCGGTTTTAGTTCGTTAAGGTTGGCGAACTTCAGGGTGTTGGCCGTGCGAACCGCAATCTCATTCACCGTAAAATCGATCTTAGATGGAAATACAGGCTGACGAGATAAGTGGAAGTGCATTTCTGCAATCGCACCATCGCGTTCAAAGGCCGTGTAGAGAACGTCAAATAGGCCAGGGTCCCATCGCCCAGC
>JBPCXK010000807.1:0-3309 GCA_051008635.1 Gammaproteobacteria bacterium | reverse complement strand
TTATGCTGTGGCTCATGGTTGCCATGACCGCCTGCAGCCTGCCGTGGAAAAAGTCCCTGTCGCCGGCCCAGATGAGCGGCCACGCACTGTGCGTCGCCTATTTCGAAGATGCAGGCGAACAGCATCGAGCGCAGATCGAGGCGCGTGGTTTGATCGATGAAGCGCATTGGGAAAGTGTGGAAGAGAATAAACTTGCCAGCGGTATGAGCCTGTGCGCGATGCACGCCGCCTGGGGTGATGATTACGACAAGCGGGAGTACACCAGCGTGCTGGGCCCGACCACGCAGTACATCTACGATCGTGGCGGTTACCGCGAGGCTTATATCTATGTGAAGGACGGCGGCGTGACTTCGTTGTCCACGTTCGATCGTGCCGAACCCGGCGGCCGTAAGGGGCTTTTCAGTCTCGTGCCGGTATCGAATCTGTAGCCCTTGCGGCTTTGCACTTCTGGTAATATTGCTCCCCCGGCTCAGGCCATAGCCCCGATACATAACGGAGAATGACGGCGAAGGTATTCATCCAGACCCACGGTTGCCAGATGAACGAGTACGATTCCAGCAAGATGCTGGACGTGCTGAGCGAGTCCGCGGGGATGGAAAAGACGGACGATCCGGGCCAGGCCGACGTGCTGTTGCTAAACACCTGCTCCATCAGGGAGAAGGCGCAGGAAAAGGTCTTCTCACAGCTTGGCAGGTGGCGTGCGTTCAAGCGCGAAAATCCGCATGTCATGATCGGTGTCGGCGGTTGCGTCGCGAGCCAGGAAGGCGAGGCCCTGCAGCAACGTGCGCCGTTTGTCGACGTCGTATTCGGTCCCCAGACCTTGCACCGTCTGCCTGAGTTGCTGGATAAGGCGAAATCAAGCCCGGTGGTCGATGTCTCCTTTCCCGAGATCGAAAAGTTCGACCGTCTGCCGGAGCCCCGTGCCGAAGGCCCGTCGGCGTTTGTGTCGATCATGGAAGGCTGCAGCAAATACTGCAGCTTCTGCGTCGTGCCGTATACGCGCGGCGAGGAGATCAGCCGTCCGTTCGACGATGTCGTTGCCGAGGCCGTCATGCTCGCGGCGCAGGGCGTGCGCGAAGTAAATCTGCTGGGTCAGAACGTCAATGCGTATCGTGGTGCGATGCACGATGGCGAGATCGTGGATTTTGCCACCCTGCTGAACTATGTTTCCGCCATCGATGGCATCGAGCGGATCCGCTACACGACATCGCACCCCATCGAGTTCAGCGACAATCTCATCCGCGCCTACACTGAGGTGCCGCAGCTGGTCAATCATCTGCACCTGCCGGTGCAAAGTGGTTCCGATCGCATCCTCGCGTTGATGAAGCGCGGCTACACAGCGCTGGAGTACAAAGCGAGGATCAGAAAGCTGCGCGAGGTGCGGCCCAACATCAGCTTGTCGTCGGATTTCATTATCGGTTTTCCTGGCGAGACCGACGCGGATTTTCGGGCGACCATGAGGCTGATTGAAGAGGTCGGTTTCGACCAGTCTTTCAGCTTCATCTACAGTCGCCGGCCCGGCACGCCGGCTGCCTCGTTACCGGACCCAACCCCGGTCGAGGACAAGAAGGCGCGTCTGCAAACGCTGCAATCACGTATCAACGAGATGGCGGGCGCGATCAGCGACAAGATGGTCGCAACGGTGCAGGCTGTGCTGGTCGAGCGCCATTCGCGAAAGAATCCGGCGCAGCTCGCCGGCCGTACGGAAAACAATCGCGTCGTGAACTTCGACGGTGATGCGGGGCTTATCGGTGAGTTTGTCGATGTCTCGATCACCGAGTCCCTGCCGAATTCCTTGCGCGGCGAACTGGCCGCCGTGCAGGCAGTGTAGCCCGGATATTGCACCAGGGCGCTACGAAGTTTTATTTTATCGAATTGGTTCAGTCGGCTACCCTAAGCACCGTCCACTTGTTTGCAGGAGAAGCCCCCTCACTTGAACGACCATCCTGATTCTCTGAATCTCGCGCTGGAGCCACCGGATAATCAACGCCTGGCCAATCTGTGCGGCCAGTTCGACGAGAACCTCAAGCAAATGGAGCGCCGCCTCGGGGTCGAGATCAGAAACCGGGGAAATCAATTCAACGTAACTGGTGAAGGCCGTTCCGCGCGCGCAGCGGTCGAGGTGCTGAAAGCATTGTACAAAGCCACAGAGCGAGAACCGCTGACCGCCGAGAGGGTGCATCTATCGTTGCAGCAGTCGGGTGTCGAGGCACTGCTCGACGCGCCGCAAGAGGGCGCTGAGACGTTTTCGATCCGTACACGGCGTGGCGTTATCAAGCCGCGCGGACCGAATCAGATTCAATATGTCGAGAACATTCAACGCCAGGATCTGACGTTCGGTATAGGTCCGGCGGGCACGGGTAAGACCTATCTTGCCGTGGCCTGCGCGGTCGAGGCCCTGGAGTCCGGGCGCGTGCAACGGCTGGTGCTCGTGCGCCCCGCTGTCGAGGCCGGTGAGCGCCTGGGCTTCTTGCCCGGCGACCTGGCGCAAAAGATCGATCCGTACTTGCGGCCCATGTATGACGCGCTCTACGAAATGCTCGGTTTCGAGAAGGTCGGCAAGCTGATCGAGCGCAACATCATCGAAGTCGCGCCGCTCGCCTACATGCGCGGACGAACGCTCAACGACGCGTTCGTAATCCTGGACGAGGCGCAAAACACGACCATGGATCAAATGAAAATGTTCCTGACACGCATCGGTTTTGGTTCGAAATCGGTCGTCAATGGCGACATCACGCAGATCGACCTGCCCGACAACAAGCGCTCCGGGCTGCGACATGTCGCCAGGGTGCTGAAAGATGTCAACGGCATCCGCTTTTCTTTTTTCACGGCCGGCGACGTTGTGCGTCACCCGCTGGTTCAACGCATCATTCGCGCTTACGAAGCCGCCGATGGGGCTTCCAGCGACGCCGCATGAACGTTGACGTGCAATACGCGGTGCACACACCCGCACTGCCCTCGGCCGAGCAGTTCCGCTCGTGGGCCAACGCCGCAGCGCTGGAGAGCGATGATTGCGAAGTGGTCGTGCGCGTCGTCGATGAGGACGAGAGCGCCGAGCTCAACATGACCTATCGTGGCAAGAGCGGGCCGACGAACGTGCTGTCTTTTCCTTTCGAGCCGCCGCCCGGCGTGGACCTCGTGCGCACCATTCTCGGCGACGTCGTAATCTGCGCCCCTGTGGTGTCACGCGAGGCCGAGTTACAGGGGAAGCCCGAGAACGATCACTGGGCGCACATGATGGTGCATGCCATGTTGCACTTGCAGGGCTTCGATCATGCACGCGAACGCGACGCCGTGAGGATGGAGGCG
>JBPCXK010000806.1:0-3569 GCA_051008635.1 Gammaproteobacteria bacterium | reverse complement strand
TCGAGCTCAACGGCGACGCGCGGGCGTACCCCAAGCGCATACTGGCCTGGCACGAAATGTTTGTCGACAAAGTCGGCGGCGAGGACGTCGCGGGCGTGTACTGCACGTTGTGCGGCACGGTCATTGTGTACAAGACCCTGCACAAAGGCACGCTGCACGAGCTTGGCACCAGCGGTTTCCTGTACCGCTCCAACAAACTGATGTACGACAAGGCCACACAGACCTTGTGGAATACCCTGTGGGGCAGCCCGGCAATCGGCCCGCTCGTGGGCAAGGACATCGAGCTGGAACGCGGCTACGTGGTGACAACCACCTGGGGCGAATGGAAACGCCGGCATCCATCCACGAGTGTCCTGTCGCTGAATACCGGACACCGCCGGAACTACGGCGAAGGTGTCGCCTACCGGGACTATTTCGCGACCGACGACCTGATGTTTACCGTGCCGAAAATCGATACGCGCCTAAAGAACAAGGACGAAGTCCTGGCGCTCTGGTTCCCGGCGGTGTCCGACGAAACTGTTGCTATCGCCGCCGACTATCTTGCGGAAAATCCGGTTTACCACGACCGCATAGGGGAGAGGCAGTTCGTGGTGCTGACCGACTCTTCCGGCGCCAACCGGGTGTATGAGACCGGTGGTGTCCAGTTCAAACAGTACGACGGAGATGCCAAAGTCGTCGACAGCGAGGGTGGCGCCTGGATGCTGTCGGAACAGGAACTGGCGGCGGCCGACGACCGGGTACTCAGCCGTCTGCCCGCGCATCGTGCGTTCTGGTTTGGGTGGTACTCGGCATTCAACCGCACGAGACTGGTGCCTGATACGTCAATACGTTAAATCACTGCTG
The DNA here is from genome assembly GCA_051008635.1 of Gammaproteobacteria bacterium. Taxonomy (GTDB): domain Bacteria; phylum Pseudomonadota; class Gammaproteobacteria; order JBPCXK01; family JBPCXK01; genus JBPCXK01. Next base: position 2,726 of record JBPCXK010000806.1, on the reverse strand, counting down.
TCCGAAATAATCGGAATCTAAAGGGTAAAAAGCGTTGTAGGCAGGGGAGTTACACCTCAGCACCGGACTGCGCCTGCGTTCGAGTTTAACGATATCTTCCCGGCACGCACGCACCACGCGGTGCGGGGCCGCTGCTCACGAAAACCAGGCGTTTTGCCACACCCTCCGTAGTCGACGTTGCCCTGGAAGAAGGAGTGGATCCGGGGGGCAGGACCACAGATTGTCACGTCGTGACAATTTTCGGCACTTCTATCGGCCATTCCTCGCCAGACCCGTAAAGAGGCGCGTGATGTGCGTCTTAAATCATTGTTTTCAAAACGCAATCTTGAGGTGTAAATCACGCTTTACACCCTGTTTTTACCGAATGACGTGGGAGTGGCATGGCCATTGCTGCCTTGTAAGCAGTTGGTCTGGTTTCCTTATGCCAGGCGCAGAAGAGATTCAGGAGGCTGTTAGCTGCCATGTTCAAGCGTATCGTCAATCGGGTTGTCTGTTGTTGCGTGCTTTTGTGTGTGGGCGCCGTTGTTCACGCGCAGGAAAGTGTCTGTGCGGTCGTCAAGATTGAAATCGGCCAGGAACTGACGCTCGAGCGCCAGGCGTTCGACGCCCATATGAAAATCAGCAACGGGCTCGACGACCTGCCGCTCGAAAACGTTTCGATCAATGTGACGTTCGAGGACGAGTCTGGCGATAGTGTGCTGGCGTCCTCCGATCCGGAGAACAAAGAGGCATCGTTCTTCATCCGCATCGACAGCCTCGAAGGTATCGGCGATACGACATCGGGTACCGTGCAGCCCGGAAGCTCGGCGGAAGTGCACTGGTTGATTATTCCCGCGCCCGGCGCCGCTGACGGCAGACCGCAAGGCAAACGCTTTTTCATCGGCGCCACCCTCGCCTACACCCTGGGCGGGGAGCTACAGACAATGACGGTGTTGCCGGATTCCATTCAGGTCAAACCGCTGCCATTGCTGACGCTTGACTACTTCCTGACTCGTGACGTGTATGGCGATGACGCCTTTACCGTGGAGGTCGAGCCCGCCGAGCCCTTCACGCTGGGTGTGCGTGTCCAGAACAACGGCCTGGCGAGCGCAAAGGATGTGCGCATCGATTCCGCGCAGCCCAGAATAGTGGAGAATGAACAGGGCCTGCTGATTGGTTTCGAACTGCTGGGCAGTCAGGTGAATGGACGGCCTGCCGCGCCTACACTCCTGGCAGATCTGGGGGACATTGAGAGCAACGCCGCCTCCGTCGCACGCTGGTCGATGGTCACCACCTTGTCGGGCAGGTTCACCGATTTCGAAGCGGGCTTCTCTCACGCCGATGAGCTCGGTGGTGAGTTGACCTCCATTCTGAAACAGGCGCGCACGCATTCCCTGCTGCGCGATGTCCGTGTCGATCTGCCGGGCCGGGATCTGATTCGCGACTTTCTGGCGGATGACGGCGACGCGATCAGGGTTTACGAATCCGATAACGTCGACAGTGAAGTGAACGACCGCTCGCCGGAAGCCGCATTGCAGGCAACATCAGGCGGCCCGTTGCCGGCCTATCGCTTGAGCTTCCCGGCGACCAGCGGGTTTGTCTATGCACGGCTGGCCGACCCGCACGCCGGGCGGAAAGTCATCAAATCAGTGGTGCGCAGCGACGGCAAGCGTATTCCGCTCGACAATGTCTGGCTGTCGAGAACGCGTAATGCCGGCTTGGGCTGGGACTACTCCGTGAGCGTGTTCGATGTCAACAGCAGCGGCGCTTACACCATTGTGTATGGCGATCCGGATATTGGTCCCGTCGCGCCTGTCATCGCACCTGTTGCCGACCGGGTGACATTCGTGGGCAACCCGCTGACCTTCAACGTGCGGGCTTCCGATCTCAATGGCACCGTCCCGTCGCTGAGCGCGACCTCGCTGCCGGCCGGCGCGCGTTTTACCGACAAAAAGAACGGATCGGCAACTTTCGCCTGGACGCCGGGGCAGGCCGGAACCTACATCGTCACTTATATTGCAAGCGACGGCGCTCTGCAGTCTTCACGCACCGCGTTCATAAAGGTCAACCCGGCGAATGACACGGACGGTGACGGGATGGATGACGCCTGGGAGCTGGAGCAATTTGGCTCGCTGGACCGCGATGGTTCGGGAGACTTTGACGGCGATGGCGTATCCGACCTGGAGGAGTTTCTGGACAACACCGATCCGACGACCGCGGCCGGGCCGAGGCCGCCGGCGATTGAATCGCCTTTGTACGGCGCGGAGGTGGTCGTGTTGCTCCCCGAGCTGAAGCTTTCATCCACGGCATCGCCGGCGGGGATTTCGCTGTCGTACGCGTTCGAAGTCTACGCTGACGAAGCGATGGCACAATCCGTCGCCACAGCGACGGATGTATCGGCGTCCCCGGAAGGTGCGAGTTGGCGCGTGCCGGGCGAGCTCACCGACAACACCGGGTATTTCTGGCGCGCACGGGCGTATAACGGCACGCTGTACAGTACCTGGGTTGAAGGCAGATTCTTCGTCAACACCGCGAACGATGCGCCGGGCGCGATAACCCTTGCCAGGCCGGGCAATGAGGCTGAGGTCGACACCCAGACACCTGAGCTGAGTGTCAGCAACAGCGCTGACCCGGACCGTGACGTGTTGAAGTACGCCTTCGAGGTGGCGCTCGATGCGGATTTCGCGAGCATTGTCGCCTCTGTAACGGATCTTACGCCGGGCAGCGATGGGTCGACAGCCTGGAGC
>JBPCXK010000805.1:0-4465 GCA_051008635.1 Gammaproteobacteria bacterium | reverse complement strand
CCCGCGAACGTACCGATCCCGTCGAGTATCTCGCGAGCAGCTACTACGAGAACTGGTTAAGGGGCTTGCAAACGCTGCTGGTGGAAAAAGGCGTGCTCACTGAAGCGGAGATCGAACAACGCATCCGCGAAATCGCCGGTAACGAGGATAAGGCTTGATGCCACTGCTCACCGCCGACCGTGTCGAGGCCGCGATGCGCAAAGGCGGCAGCACGCGCATGCAAGACCGGTTACCGGCGCGCTTCAAAGCCGGTGATCATGTCATTGCCCGCAACATCCATCCGGCCGGCCACACCCGCATCCCGCGCTATGTGCGTGGCAGGCGCGGCGTCATCGACCGCGATCACGGCGTTTTCATCTTTCCCGACGCGCACGCCAAAGACGGGGGCAAAGTGCCGCAACGCTTGTACAGTGTACGCTTCGCGGCGGAAGAGTTGTGGGGCCACGAGGCAACGGGCAACGCGATCTACGCCGACCTGTTCGATTCTTATCTGGAACCTGCGGCGTGAGCCAGGATGTCAACCTCGACGCATTCCCGTTGTTGCCGCGAGACGAAGACGGCCCGGTTTTCGCCGAACCGTGGCAAGCGCAGGCATTCGCCATGACCTTGAGGCTATACGAGGCAGGTCACTTTACCTGGCAGGAGTGGGCGGATTGCTTGCAGGCGGAGATAAGCAACGCACAGGCTGAAGGCGATCGCGACCATGGCGATGGTTATTACCTTCACTGGCTGCGCGCGCTGGAATGTATGGTCGCGAACAAGGGCATTGCGTCGACGAGCGAATTAGTCACGCGCAAACTGGCCTGGGACCAGGCCGCGCGGGCAGCGGAGCACGGCAAGCCGATCGAGTTGTCGGATTGACGAGCCCGTCGTGCCGGAAACCGCTTTAGCCCAACACCCAGAAACAAAAGCAGCACGAGACTTCCGATTCCAATGCCACCCCCGCCGCCGTGCACTTCCACGGCCACGAATCCGTGCGCGTCGCCTTCGACGACCACGTCTTCATGATCGACGTCTTCCAGCGGTAGCAACATGAGCTCCGTGTCGTCCCGCGGACCAAAGTCCGCGACGAAGTGGTCGTAGTCGGCCTCATACAGCTCGATCAGCACATCGTAGTAGCCGGGCTCGTAGCCGACTTCCAGCGACGAGATCACTTCATACGCATTGTCTGGATCAGCGGGGTAGATCGAGAACACGTCGGTCGTATAGAGCAGGTTCCAGGGGCCATCCTCATAGCTGAGAAACACCTTGGCGTACACGAAGGCGCTGCCATGGTCGACATCGGCTTCGAAGCTCAGGCTGAACGCGTGGTAGTAGCCGTCGTGGTCGTCATCGTACCCGAGCACGACATCGGCGTGATTGATCCAGAACGCCTGATGGCTGAATGGCCTGACTTTTCGCGCCGCGGATTGGTTTAGGAGGAGGTGGGGCGCTTTTCGTTCCCCGTCTTTCTGCAGTCCACGTTCGAGCTGCGGCTTGGCGAGCTCCACATCGGGCCGTACGCTGCTTTTGCGTGTGCCCACGGATTTGCTGACGCGAATGTCAGTACTGGCCTGTTTGGTGTCGTTCGCAAGGATGGGTGTCGCGAGCAGCAATAGCGGCAACGCAACGAGTAGAGTCAGACTGTTCTTTATTTTGCCAGCACGCTGGCATCTTCCATTGTTGCACATCGTAGTGGCCTCCGAATTGATCGTCGGACGCCATTAAGAACGATACGCGCTTAACCCATGCTGAATCGAGCTGAACGCCAACTTAACCCGTACTTCTCACCGCGATGATGGCGCCGGCTTGATCCTTGAATCCACAACGAATTTTTTTCACCCGGAAATACAGCCCGTATTCTGCTCGATCAGAAAATGCCTCGTGGATTCAAATCTCTGCGCGATCATCTCGCCCTGCGGGGAGGAATGCGGCTTAACGAGCCGTGCGCTCTTCCAGTTCTTCGAGCGTGCGAGGCCAGTTGCTCTTGAGCAGGCGCGACAGCGCACGGTCCGCCAGCACTTTCCCGCCTGTCTGGCAGCGCGCGCAATAGTTGGCCTCGTTGGCGGCGTAGACAATGCGCTGCACGGGCGCGCCGCACACCGGACAGGGCTTTTTATAGCGGCCGTGTACCGCCATCTCCGCGTGAAAAGCCGTAACCTTGTCGGGAAAACCATCGCCGACTTCCGCGCGCAGCCGCTCGATCCATTCGTTCAGGGTGTCTATGGTTGCGGAGTGCAAACGCGCGAACTCTTCTGCATCCAGCGTTTGCGTCTGCTTGAAGGGTGAGAGTTGTGCGCGATGCAGAATCTCGTCGGAGTAGGCGTTACCGATGCCGCTTATTATTCGCTGATCGGTGAGCGCGCGCTTGAGCGTATGGTTTTCCTGTAGCAACGCGGTGCGAAATTCTTCGCGCTTGGAATCCAAAACTTCAAGGCCGCCGCGATCGAAGTCCGCGAGCTCGGCTTCACCGCGCACCAGATGCAAGGCCGCGCGCTTTTTCTTGCTGGCCTCGGTAAAAAGAACCATGCCGTCGTCGAAATCGAACGCCGCGAGGCCGTTGCCCTTCGGTATCGCCGCACCGGGTTTTCGCCAGCGCAGGCGACCTGCGATCATCAGATGAATCACGATGAACAACTCGTTCTCCACGCCGATGACGATGCGCTTGTTGATTCGTCGCACGTCGTTGATGCGCTTGCCCACGAACTCGCTGACAGGCGGCTCGACGGTGCGCAACAGGAATGGGCTGGCCAGCCGAATGCCCTTCAACCGCTTGCCATGCACCTTGGCGCGCAAGCGCTCTTTGTAGACGACGACGTCGGGTAGCTCTGGCATGTTGCTCCGGGGCGGCTATAGTGGGAACGCCCGGGTGTTCACTATATCAACCAAACTCGGTAGTATGCGCGACTGTTCTGACCGGTAGCGTGTATGAAGACATTGTTGCCTGGGTGAATAGCCGCTCTTGACTGAAACTGTTAACGAAGCCTGACGTCGTGCAATCACAAGTCGATATTATCGTGCCGCTGCTGGACTTGCAGGCGCAATACGCCGGGATCGAGCAAGAGGTGCGCGCAGCCATCGACGAGGTATGCGCCAGTCAGCGCTTCATCATGGGGCCGAAGGTCGAGACGCTGGAAGAACAGATCGCGGCGTATTGTCAGTGCGCGCATGGCGTCGGTGTATCGTCGGGAACCGACGCCTTGCTGGTGGCATTGATGGCGCTGGACGTGGGGCCGGGCGATGAGGTAATCACCACACCCTATAGCTTTTTTGCGACGGCTGGAGTTATTGCGCGCCTGGGCGCCCGGCCGGCGTTTTGCGATGTTGATCCAGAGACCTACAACCTGTCGCCATTGAGCGTGGCGGAGTTTATCAGCGATCATTGCGAGCATCGCAGCGGCCGACTCGTAAACCGGCAGACCGGCGGTACGGTGAGGGTGTTGATGCCGGTGCATTTGTACGGGCAGACAGCGGACATGGAGACGTTGTTGGATATCGCCCACGACAATGGGCTGAAAGTAGTGGAGGACGCGGCTCAGGCTATCGGTTCGGAGTACCTCGGCGGCCGCCGCGCCGGCGGCATGGGAGAGATCGGCTGCTTTTCGTTCTTCCCGAGCAAGAATCTCGGTGCGTTTGGCGATGCGGGCATGTGCACAACAAACGATCCTGAGTTGGCCGAACGCATGCGCGTGTTGCGCATGCACGGATCGAAGCCCAAGTACTATCATTCTCTTGTCGGCGGAAATTTCAGGCTGGATGCGCTGCAGGCTGCGGTTCTACTGGTCAAGCTGAAGCATCTCGACAATTGGACGATGCAGCGGCAACGCAACGCAGACTATTACAACAGGATGCTTGGGCGCAACGGCTCCCCGGCCGGCGTTGCGATACCTCGCGTGCAGCGTGATTGCCGCCACATCTACAATCAATATGTTCTGCGGGTTGAAAGGCGGGACGAGTTGAGAAATTTCTTGAGCGATGCCAATATCGGGACCGAGATCTACTACCCGGTACCGCTGCACGCTCAGCAGTGTTTTGCCGATCTTGGCTATCGGCCCGATGATTTTCCCGAGGCCGCGCTTGCAGCCCGCGAGACACTCGCCATTCCGATTTACCCTGAGTTGACGGAAGCCCAGCAGAGGTACGTCGTTGAGTGTATCCGCAGCTTTTACGGGGTCAACGCTCCTGCTACTGACTAGCCCGCTACGGCAATCGTGCGAATCCCGCCAGCACGTACAGCCCGATTGCCGCCATGACCACGAACGAAAACCCGAAGTGAACGGCCAGCAGCGTCGCCAGCACCGCGCTGACCACCGACGCGCAGCCGTTGAGCGCCCAGGCCCAGGGGATGTGCGTGGGGGCGCGCGCTGCCAGTCGTGACAGGCCCAACGGGAAGGGCATACCCATGAGGAAGGCCAACGGCGCGATGAGGGTGATCGCGGCTGCGAATCTGGCATACAGCCCCAGTGCGCTGAGCGTGGGCAGGAAC
>JBPCXK010000804.1:0-5489 GCA_051008635.1 Gammaproteobacteria bacterium | reverse complement strand
TCCTCATAGCTCACCGCGATGGCCCCGGGCCGGGCTTCGGCCTGGGCCTCGAACAGCTCATGGATCAGTCGATCGCGCGCGTAGTCGGTAGCCGTGTCGTTGAACTCGATTAGCAGTCGTTGACGCTCGGCGGGGGGCAGAATGTTGAGAGACAGAACAAGCCGATGGGGCTGTCGCTCCATGGCGCCAATGAGCCCCTCGATCGCCGTGACCAGATACGCCACCAGGCGTTGGGGATCAATGCCCCGGGTACATTGAGCCGATAGACCAAAACCCTCTCCCCAATCTTCCACCGACATCGTGATCGGATAGTTGGTCCGCTCTTCAACAGCCAACACCCGCATGCCGTCCCAAGCCAAGGCCGCGGCGGCGTCTGTCAACGTGGGGCGGTTGTCCCGGTAGTTGAGCAAGGCGGTAAACAAGGGCATCGAGGCCGGGACTGCGCTGCAACGTTGCGCCAGTGCGAGCGAAGCCTGTTCGTGAACGAGCAGTTGGCTCAAGCCTTGGTGGGTGCCAGCGATAGCTTCACGCACGCTGACCTGGGCCAACGGCACGCGTAGCGGAAGCGTATTAACAAACATTCCCGCCGCCACCAGATCCGTTCCGACCAAGCCCTGCATCCGACCGAACAGCACAGTGCCAAAGACCACGTCGTCCCGACCACTGCATTGCGCCAGGACCTGAGCCCAAGCCAGGTGAAACAGCACCGCTGCGCTCACCCCCTGTTGGCGAGCGTTACGACGAATGCGCTCGGCCAATTCTGGGCTCAGAGGCAGGCGAGCCGCTCCGACCCGATCGCCATCCCCATATACATCGAGCTGATCAAACGGCGCTGTCGGTTGATCAACATCGCCCAACTGTCGGCGAAAGTAGGCTTCGTGGTCGGCGGTCGAAACGACCAGCGTGTGGGCAACGAAATTACGGTACGGCAATGCCTGCGGCAGGCTATCCGCCTGACCCAGCAGCACCGCCCGCACCTCGGCCAGGATAAGCTTCAGGGTAATGTGGTCGATGGCGAGGTGGTGGAAACGGATCGCCAACAGCCACTCGTCGGTGTCCGGATCGTACACCATGGTGGCAGCGAGCAGCGGCGCGTGCTGCACATCCAGGCGAGTGTGGTGTGGATCGGTATGACCCAGCAGATGCTCGAGCACGCCCCCCTCGGTGGGTGGGGCCAATTCCTCCACCGGTAGCCGCGCGTGTCGGTAAACCACCTGGACCGGCTGGGGCAGTTCCTGCCATAGCACGGCGGTACGCAAGGCGTCATGGCGATCGATCACCATTTGCAGAGCGGCCACGAAGGTGTCCAATCGAGACCGGCTGTCAAACGCCAGTATCGTGCGGAGCAGGTAGGGATCCCGCTCGGTCTCGAGCAGGTGATGGAACAAGATGCCTTCCTGTAAGGGCGCCAGCGGGTAGATGTCCTGGACATTGGCCGCGCCATGGGGAACGCTGTTGACGATGTGATCGATCTGCGACTGCGTCAGCGTAATCAGCGACAACAGATCGGGCGTAATGGTCAGCGGCGCGTCGACCGTGACGTTTGATCCGCTGATTTCTAGCTCGGCGATCAACCCCTGCTTGTGGCTTCTTATCCAGGCAAGCAATTCAGAGCTCATCGCGCCCCGCGGAGCGCGAACCACCAGGTCGTTGCCCTCAGAAACGAGTGAAACGCCTTTTTCCTGCAGAAGTGTGATGACATCAGGAGGCTTCATAGACAAAACTCCTGGGGTTGTCGCCGTTGCTCAGATGTCGAGGGCGGTGACGCCTGTCGCGATCGCAGTTACCGTCCGCGAGAGGAACGCGAGATTCTGGGAAGAACAATGGACCCGGTTCACCTGCAGGGCCGGCTGAAGGGTCTTCCGATCGAGGAGGTGAGAGTCCTCAGGCTCTTCTATTTGACGAGGCGCACGTTCAGGTTAGTCGGGCTTGCCGAGCACGCATTAGGCGCCACGGCGCCACAATGGAGACCTTTTGGTCGCGCCTGATTCCGTGTCGATTGAGATTACATCTTTTGTTTTCATGGCGTAGCTCTCGGTGGTGTGTGGCAATCTGTAGTTGCCTGTGCTTTTTGAACGTCCATCTACCTATTTTAAAAGGTAGCATGGTGACTGGCCGTGAGGGCCATATAAGGTTGCAACTGGTAGAGTCAGCCTGACAGGCGAGGAATTTACTTCTCGCGGGCGGCCTCGAGTTCCAGTGCCCGAGTTGCATCCATCAGCGCGCCGTGACGATCGCGCAGAGCATTGGCTGTAAAGGAGTTTTTCGAAGGAGCGAAGGAGCCGATGCAGCTGCATTGGCGTTCACGGGACACTGCCAGCCCTTGTCATATTCGTTGTATACTTGACGAGCGGGGCGTCATATCCAGAAGGCAGAGAACGGACGCGTTTCGGCACTACAACTTTCAGAGACATAGCAGGTTTCATCATCAGCGATGCATCATTGCCGCAAGAACGCGGTGTACCAACGCGTGCTTTCGTTGCCCACACTCGAAACACACTAATAAACAAAGATCAGTCTTGAAATGCAGCGCAAAGTCGATACCGAAGTAACCATGCTCAAGCCGGACGAGCTGGCCAATGAGCCGGATCCCGCGGTATGGAGAGAGGAGACGAGTCACCAGCCGGATCTGATTGATCTTTGGTTGATCTTCGCCAGTCGCAGGAAAGTCTTTTTCGCGGTCGCGGCTGCCGTTCTGGCGTTGGTGGGAGCCTTCGTGTTGACTCTGGATCCCGTCTACGAAAGCCGCGCTGTCGTGCAGATCGGAAAGGTGGGGGCTCAGCCAGTGGAACCGGTAGACACTGTACTGTCGCGTCTGACCGCAATACACATACCGCCCAGCCGCGCGCAGCGTGGCTATCCGTTTATAGAGAAAGTCGAGAAAGACGAAGAGCTCGAGAGTGATCTGATCGTCATCAAGGCGCGCGGTCGTGCTCCTGATGAAGCCCGCGATCACCTTGAGCAGGTCCTGCGTGCGTTTGTCGCGGAGCACCAACAGCAGTTCAGCGAAGACCTGCAGCTCAAGCACAGTAGAGTGCAGGAACTCGAGGGAGCGATAGGAGATCATCGATCCCAGGCGCAGTCGCTGTCGGCCGTCGTGGCCGCAACGCTGGCTTCAGACCCGTCCCAGGCCGCGCTGGCGGAAATTGAAAAAGCGTCGCTGCTGGCGCGAATCGACAAGCTCGAAAAAGACAAGAAAGATCTCGAAAGCACTCTCAGCGGACTTTATACACGTCCCACCCGTGTCATTCTCGAGGCCGACCTACCGAAAGAATCTACCCAGCCCGGATACGCGTTGCTGGGCGTTATCGGTGTGCTCGCGGCGCTGGTAGCAGGAATCATCGCAGCTTACCTGGTTCAGTTCGTAGCCAATCTGCGTCAGGGTATTCGGGAACGGACTACGAACTGACCGGAATTCACACGCTTCAGCGCTCGCTGTGGCGCAACACCTGAGCCCGAGCAGGATGAGATGGTGCGGGCGCATATCTACCGACCCCTTCGTAACGCAGCTTTGATCACCATTCGCGGCGGTCTCTTTGCGCGGTTTTCTCGAACAGTATGAAAGCTGCGCCCTGGTTAAACTCATTTTTTCGGGGTGAGGGCATCGGGGCTGTGGTCGCCCGTAAGGCGGGTGGCTCGTTCCTCGTAAAGGGCGCCGGTCAGGGGTTGATGTTTGTGCTGATGATCCTCCTTGCTCGCTTAATGGGCGCGGATCAGTTCGGCGTCTATGTGGTTGTCATCGCATGGCTGAACATTTTGACGCTGGTATCAAAGTTCGGTCTCGACCTGGTCGTAGTGAGATTCGTATCCACTTACCTGACTCAGGAACAATGGGGAACTCTCAGAGGCGTCATCATATGGAGCAACAGGGTCACAGTGCAGCTAAGCCTGGTTATCGGGTTGCTGGCTGCTCTGTGCGTGTGGTTTGTCGGTCGCGAAACGCAGCTCGATCTCGTTAGAGCCTTCTGGCTGGCCATGATCGCTCTGCCGCTAGCGTCTCTTGCCAGCCTGCGGCACGCCGCACTTCAGGGTATGACGCACGTGGTGTTGGCCGAAGTGCCCGAAATGATCGCCCGCCCGATTCTCATCGCCGCCGTAGTGATTCCCGTGGTAGTTATCGGGGGTATGCATCCCGCAGCCCCATTCGTGGCAGGGGCTCACTTATTTGCAGTCGCCGCCTCGTTTGCGCTCGGCGCATACTGGCTAAACAGCCGTTTGCCGGCAAAGGCCAAAGCCGCAAAGCCACAGTATTGCAAACAGGAATGGATGAGCGCAGCGTTTCCGCTGCTGCTGGTCTCTGGTACCTATATGATCATCAGCCAGACGGATACGGTGATGATCGGTATGTTGCTGGACAACACGCGCGCGGGTTACTACAACGCCGCCAGCCGTCTGTCTTCGGTCATTCAGTTCGGTTTCATCGCGATACTGGCCATTGCCGCACCGCTCATTGCTTCTTCTTACGCCGCTGGTCGCAGCACTGAATTGCAGCGCGTGTTAACGCTAACCGCTGCCGGCGCTACGGCCTTTGCGATCCCTGCGGCGATAATTCTCGTGATTCTGCGCGGGCCGCTTCTGGGCTTGTTTGGCACGGAGTTCACCGTTGCAGCCCCGGCACTCCTGATACTGAGTATCGGGCACGTTTTCAATGCGGCAACCGGCGCTACCGGCTACCTCATGACCATGACCGGTCGTGAACGCACGCTCGCCTGGATTCTTGGTGTTGCCGTGTTTGCGAATATCGCGATGAATCTGTGGCTGATCCCGTGGATTGGAATCAACGGAGCCGCAGTGTCGTCGTCGGTCGCAATGGTGCTGTGGAACACGGCGCTGGTGGTCTACGCCTGGAAGCGGATGGGATTCAACGTCACCGTGCTAAAATTCGGTAGTGAACTCAGATAAGGAATGGCGAAAACTTGTGGAACGCAGCTTGCCTGACGACGACATCGCCACCAGCAACAGGCTCTCGACGCCCGACGATTGGTCCGAGAGCTGGGAATCGTACAATCCCGAGACCGTCGTTTTCGACCCAACGAAGCCTATTTTTGCCGACATCCACGCACTCCTGCAAAGACACTTGCCGAAAGACGACAACTCGCGGTTCATCGAAGTGGGTTGCTACCCAGGTTCCTACATGTGGTACTTCAATCGCTACTACGGGTATAAGCCGTGGGGCCTCGACTACGTCGAGTGGTGTTGCAAAGCCTGTCTCGAGCACCTGGCGAAAGCGGGAGTAGACGCCGAAGTCATCAACGCAGATTTCCTCAGCTACGAACCGCCTGCCGATGAGCTATGGGATGTCGTGGCAAGTGTTGGTTTCATTGAGCACTTCACCAATACCGAGGAAGTCATCAACAAGCATCTGGACATGATCAAACCGGGCGGGTACCTGGTGTTGGCGATCCCCAATCACCAGAAAGTTTACGGCGAATTACTGAAAAGAATAGACATCGATAAGTATCGCATACACAACTGCATGACCTACGACG
>JBPCXK010000803.1:0-3211 GCA_051008635.1 Gammaproteobacteria bacterium | reverse complement strand
GTTGAGGAGTGGGAACCGCTAATCCCGCGTTACCAGGTGACTTTGTATCGGGACAATCTCGACAATGTGACTGGTCGTTTTGCGTTCGGCGGTGACGGTGTGGTCGATCGAAACTGTTCCCCGTATCCGACGTGTGCTTTGAACAATGCCTATCCCGACCCCGTGCTCGCCGATGTTGACAACTACCCGCTCGGTTGGAGCGATCCGCTGTGCTCAAACGGTCCGGCCATCATCGGCAACGAGTGCAACAAGGGTCCCGAGGACGTAGATCGCGACAATGACGGCGTCTTCGACCTCGGCGACGCGGTCGATGTCACGTGGACCGATAGCTTTGACGACGATAAGCCGAGCGGCTGCGAGGGTGACAACGGCCCGGGCTTCGAGAACCTCGACTGTTTCGACGGCCTGCGTAACTTCAACCAGATTCGCCCGACCGTGTTCGACGGTGGCTGGGCCTTCGGACCGCACTTCGAGTGCGAAGGCGGCACCTGTCCTGACCACGTTATCCTGTCCACCAACGACAACGAGTCCGAGCTCGGATATCTGAAGGCCGGCCAGTACATCGTGCAAGGCGCGACGCCTCCCGGCTACCGGCACATCCGGGAAGAAGACAAGAACGTCGACTTCGGCGACGACATTGTCCCGCAGCTGTTGCCGGCCGAGTGTGTGGGCGAACCTCACGCCGTCCAGCAATGGCTGGCCTTTCAGACTTACCCGGATGGCACGTCATTGCCGGATATCGCCGCGGGAGATCTCATCGAGTCTCCGTTCTTCGGAGGCCCCGAGCGCATGGGTTGCGACATGAAGTCGGTGCGCGTGACCCAGGGCATCAACGCCGCGCTCGACTTCCATCTCATGACCGAGGTGCCAAAGGCGGCTCGCGTGGTGGGTTTCATCCTCAACGACGTCGCGAACGAGTTCGATCCCAACTCACCGAACTTCGGTGAGAAGTTCGCGCCGCCGTGGCTGCCGGTTTCATTCCGTGATTTCACCGGGCGGGAGATTGCACGCACGTACTCCGATGAATTCGGCAAGTACAACGCCTTGCTCCCCTCCACCTTCAACGTTGCCGTCCCGATGCCGAGCGGTATGGGGCCGAACATGCTGACCGCATGCATGAACGCATCGAATCCGAAGCCGAATCCGGAATTCATTACAAATCCGGACGCGCCGGAGTTTATTCCCGATCCGTTTCACAACCCGCAGTACAGTCAGTTCTGTTACACGTTCCAGTACATGCCTGGCGCGACGACGTATCTGGATACTCCGGTGCTGCCGATCGCCGCATTTGCCGGCGGCGGGCAGTTTCCGCTGGATTGTGAGTTCGATAATGGCGTGCCGCTGGTTTCGTCTGTCAACCGCGTCAACGCCGACGGCGGTGGTGGTCCGTTCGTTCTACCGGGACAACGAATTCGCATCCGGTCTGCGGGCGTTCTGGAAGTGCCGAACCCCGAGTACGACGGCACCAGCGCGACGCCTAAGACCATAGCGCGCAACTATCAATTCCGCGGCAATCAGGGGAACGGCAACGCGGTACTCGTGGCCGAGGACGGCATGCCTGTCCCGCTGACAATCAACGCCTGGAACAACCGGCGAATCATAGCGAGGGTACCCTCGGGTACCAATGTCGGTACGTATCAGCTGGTCGTGACCAAGCACAACGGCAATTCATCGCCGTTGGGCGTGACCGTGACAGTCGGGCGACTGGCGGGCGGCACCGAGCTTGCTCCGAGCGGTGGCCTGGTGCACAACGTCCGGGCGAACGGTCGCGGTGATTTCCCGACCATTCAAGACGCCATCGACGGCGCCGCGCCCGGTGATCTGATCTTGGTCGGCCCGGGCATCTACGAGGAGCTGGTGATCATGTACAAGCCGGTGTCCCTGCAAGGCTGGGGCGCGCAGGTCGTGACCATCAACGCCATCAAATCACCTGCTGAAAAGCTGCAGGACTGGCGCGACGACATTGAAGCACTGTTCGGCTCTGGGGCAGGCAATGTCTTCCCGAACGGCTTGAACGGGCTCGAGTTCGATCTTCTGCCAGGTCAGGAGCTGGGCTTCCAGATCTCGAACAACGAGCCCGTCACATTTCGCAACGGCGAAGCCCCTGGGATCATGGTGCTCTCACACCGCGGTAACGGTAAGCCGAACAGTTTCAGACAGCCCGCCGACCCACGCATTGACGGTTTCACCATCACCGGCAGCGATGACGCCGGCGGCATCTTGGTCAACGGGTATGCGGACTGGCTGCAGATCAGCAACAACCGCATCCGCTCCAACGCCGGCTTCCACGGCGGTGGCATCCGCATCGGCGACGCAGTTCTCATCAACGAGACCAACGCAGGCGTGGTGCACACGGATGCACGCAACGACAGAATCCGTATCCATCACAACCAAATCACGCAAAACGGCGCGCTTGGGGGTAACGCGGGCGCCGGCGGTGGTGTGTCCATCTACACGGGAGCTGACAACTACGAGCTCACCGACAACTTGATCTGCGGCAACTTCGCATTGACGAACGGCGGTGGCGTCGGTCACCTCGGTCTCAGCGACAATGCGCTCATAGAAGGCAACACCATCATCTTCAACCAGTCCTTCAATCAGGGACAAGGCGTTTCCGGCGGCGGGATCTTCGTCGGTGGCAAGGGCGATCCCGGCGTGCCCGGTATCGTGAATGACAACAATCCTGCGCCCGTTCCGCAGCTCTTGTCCACCGGCAGCGGATCCGTCCAGATCGTTGGCAATCTCATCCAGGGCAACCAGGCCGGTGCTGGCGATGGCGGCGGCATCCGCACCGCCCGGGTCAGCGGAGCTGACGTGCTGGTGCCCTGCACCCAGGCAAACATCAACAACGGCCAGTTCGGCTGCGACTCGAGGGCGGAATTCCGCAACCAGTCCGCCTGGCACCAGGTCGATATCTTCAACAACATCATTGCCAACAACATGGCTGGGCTTGCCGGTGGCGGCATCTCGCTACAGGACACACCCAGAGTGCGCATTGCCAACAACACCGTCGCAAACAACGACAGTACCGGCAGCGCAGGGGCGGCCTTCCCGCCCAACAGTCCCAACCAGTCAGACCCGCAGGCGGCGGGTGTGGTGTCCAGGGCGCATAGCGCGCTGCTGATCGATGCGCTCAACCAGACCTCGGACGTCACGTCGGATCTGCCGGGGTGGGCGATGCGCGACTATTCACAGCCGCGCTCTTTTCAGA
>JBPCXK010000802.1:0-2556 GCA_051008635.1 Gammaproteobacteria bacterium | reverse complement strand
GGGGGGGGGGGGGGGGGGAAACAAACACACCCCCAACGGGCCAACGTTTGTGGAAACCACAGCGTGTTGGGTTTCGCTGCGCTCACCACCAACCTACGATTGTTATTGCGCCTTTGCGACACCCTTGCCAGCCGCGATGCGGAGCCAGCTACGCCGACTATCTCGGCTGAAGCCGCTTTGCTAGGTTCGCTTCCCTGGGTCAGGCGAAAAATACTTATCGAACTTACCGAGCACGTCGACGTAGTCGTCGGCGTCTGCGGGCGAGACGCCCTTGCTGGTTATGTTGGGCCAGCTTTCGCTGTATTCCCGATTCAGCTCCAGCCAGGCCTCCGCTTCAGGCTCCGTGTCGGCCACGATAGCGTCGGATGGACATTCAGGCTCACAGGCGGCGCAGTCGATACACTCATCCGGGTGGATGACGAGCATGTTTTCGCCCTCATAAAAGCAATCGACCGGGCAGACCTCCATGCAATCCATGTATTTGCACCTGATACAGGCTTGCGTGACGACATACGTCATGTGCGCACACTCCGCGGCGCGAGCAAATGAGCAGGCGCCCGGTACCTGCCGGGCGCCTCAACACGTTTAGGCAACAAAGCTACGCTACTGCGGCGTCCGCCAGCTCGGGGATCGTGCCCTCGTAGTACGGTAGCTGGTCGACGCGAGGCTTCCAGCTGCCGTCATCGATGCACTCGCGTATGTGCGTCGCGACCTCCTCCATCGTGGCAAACCACACGCCGCCGCGGTTCTGCATCTCTTCTATCATCTGCGCGACACGGTCGCAGCGCGCCAGACGACCCGAAACGAACGGGTGCCACACTGTCACCCACAAGCCTCCATATTTGTACATCGCCTCAAACTCGGCCATGAAGACATTCATGGCTTCATTGGGCGCCTTGATCGGCATCATGTAATGCATGTCCGGCGCGTGAGTATAGTGCGGCCAATCGTCCATGCCCCAGTGGCTGGGCAGCTCGATGATTTCCCCGGCTTCGGACTTGAGCATGTAGGGAACGTCGTCACCCATCAGGCTCGCGTCGTAGATGAATCCCTGATTGATCATGTAGTCGAACGAGTATTTCGAGAAATTGTAGAGCGGCGCGCGCCATCCGCGCGGCTTCTTACCGGTCATCTTGCGAATAACCTCGATCTGCCGCTCGAACCAATAGAGCTCGTCTTCAGCGCTTAGCTTGTTAGGGTTTTCGTGCAGGTAACCATGGGCCGCGATCTCGTGCCCGTCCTTGAGAATCATTTCTACCAGATGCGGATAGCGTTCCATGCACCATGCCGGATAGAAGAACGTTTGTTTGATCTCATAGCGGCGATACATCTCGAGAATGCGCGGAATGGCGATCTCGTCGTACTTCAACCAGGACATGGTCGAGAGCATGGTCGGCGCGCGATCGCCGTGCTCCAGATGGAGGATGCTGTCGGTGTCGATGTCGAAGGTAATGGCGCAGGCGCACTTGGCGCCGTTGGGCCAGGGAACGGGATTACTGATCATGTCTGTGTCCTCTTTCTTTGGTTGGTCTGGTCACTTTACGGCAATGCCATCGGCCTGCAGCACAAGCCCCTCGCGGGGCAAGCCGTAAACCCGCACCGGCGTCATGGCGGGATGGGCGTCCGGCGCCAGTTCTTTCCACACCCGCGCGACGGCATGATAGTCGTCGCCGTTCGGCGCGGCGGCATCGTTAGAGAAAAACAAATTGAGCTTCACCAGATCGTTGAGACTCGCGTTGTCTTCGGCCAGCACCCGCTGCACGCGATCGAATACTATCCTCGCCTGCTCTTCAATATTGCCGGGCGCGAGCACAGCGCCGTCCGCGCCAAGCGCTGCCTGGCCGCTGAGGTGAATCTCGCCCGCCGCGCTCCAGCCATCGGACAGCATCGCGGGCTGGTAGCGCCCGCCGAGATCACGTGGCGCCAGCCGCCGGCGATTGGCGTCAACGACTGCCATGGCATCGATCTCGATGACGAGCCCGGGATAGAGCAGATCGACACCGAAAGCCGTGAGCGCCGGCCCAGGCTCATCGAAGATTTTCTCCATTACATTGAGGATGTCCTGGAAAAATTTCTGCGCTTGCGGCCCGTAGCCCCGGTGCTTGTAGCAGATCTTCACGTGACTGATATCGCGCAAGCTGCCCCCGGCGTCGAGCACTACCTGGCGGATAAACTCAAACACGTTTTTCGTTTGCGCAGCGATGTCGTCGACGTCAATGGATTGCGCCTGCTTGTCCGCGGAGATCTGGCCGCCAACGAAGATGCGCTCGCCGACGCGCCAACCCTGCGATAGCGGTACCGGAATGCTCCAGTCCCAACTACCCTCCGGCATGATGCGTTGGCGATTTCGCCGCGATTCACCGGTCAGCGCGATGCCTTCGACCTGAATGAGCTGTCCGCCGTAAGGCATACCTCTTATGCGCACCGCAGTGGCCGCCGGGCCCGGATCCGGAAAGTACTCGAGCCGCACCCGCGTCATGTCTTCCCAATAAAGCGTGGCGTCCGCGTCGTCGCCGTCAAACACATAATAAGTGTTCAACCGCGCCAGGTCGCTCA
>JBPCXK010000801.1:0-3130 GCA_051008635.1 Gammaproteobacteria bacterium | reverse complement strand
GCTATATGCATGACGATCCGGGCTATCAGCGCTTCTTCAGCTATATCTCGCTGTTTACTTTCTCCATGCTCATGCTGGTGATGTCGAACAACTTTCTGCAGTTGTTCTTCGGCTGGGAGGCGGTGGGCCTGGTGTCGTATCTGCTGATCGGTTTCTGGTACAAGCGTGAGTCGGCGATCTTCGCGAACCTCAAGGCTTTTCTGGTGAACCGCGTGGGTGATTTCGGCTTTCTGCTCGGGATTGCCGCGATCCTGATGGTCTTCGACAGCCTCGACTACAAAACCGTATTCGGCGCCGCGCCGGGAGCACAGGGCGAAACGATATCGATCTTCGGCGGTAGTGACTGGTCGGCGATGACCGTGATCTGCATCCTGTTGTTCATCGGCGCGATGGGCAAATCCGCGCAGGTGCCACTGCACGTGTGGCTGCCCGATTCGATGGAAGGCCCGACTCCGATCTCCGCGCTCATTCACGCCGCGACCATGGTTACCGCAGGTATCTTCATGGTGGCGCGTATGTCGCCCTTGTTCGAGCTGAGCGAAACCGCGTTGACGTTCGTGCTGGTGATCGGCGCCCTGACGGCGTTCTTCATGGGCCTGATTGGCTTCGTGCAGAACGACATCAAGCGCGTGGTGGCTTATTCGACCTTGTCGCAGCTCGGGTACATGACCGCCGCGCTGGGCGCTTCGGCCTATGCCGCGGGTATCTTTCATCTGATGACGCACGCCTTTTTCAAGGCGCTGCTGTTTCTGGCCGCCGGCTCCGTCATCGTCGCCCTGCATCACGAACAGGACATGCGCAAAATGGGGGGCCTGAGGAAATACATGCCGGTGACGTATTGGACGTCATTGATCGGTTCGCTCGCGTTGATCGGGTTTCCGGGTTTTGCCGGCTTCTTCTCGAAGGACGGCATCATCGAAGCGGTGCACGCTTCGCACATCCCCGGCGCCGGGCTGGCTTACTGGCTGTTGCTGATCGGTGTGTTTGTCACTGGGTTCTACTCGTTCCGTTTGTTCTTCATGACGTTCCACGGCGAAGAACGTATGGACGCGCATGCCAAAGCGCATCTGCACGAGTCGCCTGCGGTCATCACGGTGCCGCTGATTCTGCTGGCGATCCCCTCGGTGGTGATGGGGTTTTTCATCGGCCCGATGCTGTTCGGCGAGTTCTTTGGCGATTCGATTTATGTTGCGCCGGAGCACAACGTATTGGGAGACGTAGGGGAGCACTTCCACGGCGCCGTTGGTTTCGCACTGCATGGATTTCTCACCGCGCCTTTTTGGCTGGCCATGGCGGGTGTGTTCGCGGCGTGGTTCATGTACATGTACCGAACCGACCTGCCAGCGCTGGTCAAGGACAAACTCAGTCTCGCCTACAACGTGCTGGAGCAAAAGTACGGCTTCGACGATTTCTATCAAACCGTCTTCGCGGGCGGGGGCCGCGCGCTGGGTGGGTTTTTGTGGCGTGTCGGTGATCGGACTGTCATCGACGGCGTGTTGGTGAATGGCACGGCGCGTGGCATTGGCTGGGTGTCGAGCAAGGTCCGTCGTGTGCAGACGGGTTACCTGTACCATTATGCGTTTGCCATTATCATCGGCTTGTCGGTACTGCTGGCGAGGTTATTTTGGTGAGAGACCAGCTGGTGTTCATACGGAAACGAGTTACCGGTTTCGCCTTAGAGCGCAATAGCGATAGCGTATTGCGCCGGGACGCAGCCCAATGAACGCCGGTTGGCCACTGCTCAGCACTTTGATCTGGCTGCCGATCATCGGCGGTTTCGTCGTGCTTGGGATCGGTGATCAAGCGTCTTTGCGCGCGCGCCAAACCGCGCTGGCTGCATCGGTGTTGACGTTCGTATTCAGCATTCCGTTATTCACGAGTTTCGAGCGCGGAACGGCGGACATGCAGTTTTCCGAGCTTGCTCCCTGGATCGAGACCTTCAACATCCAGTATCACCTGGGCGTAGACGGCATTTCTGTCCCGCTGATACTGCTGACCACGTTTACCACCGTGCTGGTCGTGATCGCAGGCTGGGAAGTCATCAAATATCGTGTGTCGCAGTACATGGCCGCGTTCCTGATCATGGAAGGCCTGATGGTCGGGGTATTCTCCGCGCTCGACTCCATTTTGTTTTATCTGTTTTTCGAGGCGATGCTCATTCCGATGTTTTTGATCATCGGCGTGTGGGGCGGCGAGCGTCGTGTGTACGCGACGATCAAGTTCTTTCTTTACACTTTTCTTGGCTCGGTTTTCATGCTCGTCGCGCTGATCTACATGTACACCCAGGCGGGTGGCTTCGGGATCGCCGAGTTCCATGAGCTCAGGCTTGGGCTTACCGAGCAAGTGCTCATTTTCCTGGCGTTCCTGGCGGCCTTCGCTGTCAAGGTGCCGATGTGGCCGGTGCACACCTGGTTGCCAGATGCGCATGTCGAAGCGCCCACCGGTGGCTCTGTGATTCTGGCGGCGATTCTGTTGAAGATCGGCGGTTACGGTTTCTTGCGCTTCAGCCTGCCCATCGCGCCCGACGCAAGTCAGACGTTGGACTGGTTGATCATCCTGCTATCGTTGACCGCGGTGGTTTACATCGGCTTTGTCGCGCTTGCGCAGCAGGACATGAAAAAGCTCATCGCTTATTCATCCATTGCGCACATGGGATTCGCCACGCTCGGTTTCTTTGTGATCTTCAGGATCACCGCGAGTACCGGCAGCATGCAGGGCGCCGCGATGGGCGTCGAAGGCGGCATGGTGCAAATGGTCTCGCACGGTTTTATTTCTGGCGCATTGTTCTTGTGCGTCGGCGTGCTCTACGACCGCGTCCATTCGCGCGAGATCGCGGACTACGGCGGTATCATAAACACCATGCCGGTTTTCGCGTCGTTCTTTGTATTGTTTGCGCTGGCCAATGCCGGTTTGCCGGGGACATCGGGTTTCGTCGGGGAATTCCTCGTCATACTCGCCACTTTCAAGGCGAGTTTCTGGTTTGCCTTTCTGGCGGGCACGACGTTGATCATCGGCGCGGCGTACTCCCTGTGGCTGGTCAAGCGGGTGGTCTTCGGCGAAATCGGCAACGACAACGTCGCCGCCCTGCAGGATCTCAATGGCCGCGAATTCCTGGTCCTGGGCCTGCTGG
>JBPCXK010000800.1:0-5599 GCA_051008635.1 Gammaproteobacteria bacterium | reverse complement strand
ATTCTCGCGTTCCATGCGACGCCCGCCACGCCGGCTTGGTTGTTGCTGGCCGCGGCCACGGTGCCGGCAACATGCGTGCCGTGGAACGAACTCGCCCCACCGGGCCCGCCCATGTCGCCGGAGTCGTTCGGATTCGCGTCAACGCCGTCTCCATCGTTGGCGTTCTGCGGATTACTGATGAAATCGAATCCTGGCACGAGCTGAGGTTGCAGATCCGGATGATTCAGCAGTACGCCGGTATCGATAACGGCTGCGATGGTGTTGGTCGATCCTGTCGTGATGTCCCAGGCTTGCGGTAGATTGATTTGCGGATAGTGCCACTGCAGGTTGTAGAATTCGTCATTCGGTGTGAGAAAAGCCTGGCGAATGTAATTGGGTTCGGCGTAGCGCACGTCCGCGCGGGCGCGCAGTTTTTTGATCGCCATCAGCGTCTCCCACTTCTCCCGCCTCACGGGGTCAGGGCCTGCCAGTTTCTTGTAGTACGGATGCAATCCGTGGACGCCGAGCGCCGTGAGTGCCGTCGCTTTTTGCGCCTCGTCACCCAGACTCAGTAGCATCGCGCGACCCGGCCCGCCGCTCTTGGCGAGCATGCCGACCGACTGCGCCCGTGCTGCCAAGGTGTCGGATCCACTAGTCGGTAGAAGGTTGTCTTCGAAACGCACAATGACATCGCCAGGCACAAAGTCCGCTTCGGAGTTCAGCGACCAACTGGCGGCTGTGGTCGTGACGCCCACGCTCAGATTGTAGGTCGATGCGCTTGCGATTGTTGGGTCGCTGAAAGCAAAGACCTCAACGAAATAGCTACCGGCCGCGGCTACGCTGACGACTTCCGTATCGCTGACGCCGATTGAGTTCGCGATGGGCGTCCCGGTCGAATCGTAGAGGAACAAATCGAGGTCGTTTGCGGGGTGGTCTCCTATGGTCAGCGTAATGCTCTGGTTGGCCGCGAGTTCGGTGCTGAAAACATCGCTGGGGTCTCCGCTCGCAAACGAATTGCCATTGGGCCCGGCGCCGGCAACGTTGACATAACCTCCCAGCGTAACCGTGTTGGGGATCGCCTGGGCAGTGTCGAATGTGTTGTTGGGCGTAGGCGTTGGTCCCGCTACGTCGTTGACGTCGCTGTCGATTGCAGCGCCCTGCTGGGCCGTAATAGTTCCGCTGAGGGTGAACGTCGTGCCCCCACTGCTACTGCCGCTGCTGCCATTGCCACCGCCCCCACCACCACAACCATACAGCGATAACGAAGCGATCAGGGCATATATAACGTTGCCGGCGACGTGATTGGTAATCATGGTTGACAGGCCTCCGTGGTTCCAGCACAACCCGCCGTGCACTGTGATAATAAAGCCAGCAAACGCTTGTGAGGAACGTGATCGCCACCCCTCGCCTTGATATCCTTAACGGAGGGCGAAGAGTTGACTGCATTTGACTTACCCTCATTCGGGGTATTTGCGACAAACAAATAGCATGACGGGTCGCGGACTTCTGTTAAAAATTCACACGGGGCTATTTTGCTCACCCAACCGAAGAACGAAAATTTGCGGGAGCGAAGACCCGAATCAAGATCATCAAAGAGCATACAGCATGAACACGCCTTTGCCCTTGACCCACACCGTTTGTGGCACACAGATCCGGAAGTCACCTTTCTTCGATGCCACGTTGCGTTATGGGTGCCGGGGGTTCTCCGTGTACAACCACATGTACATCCCACGCGACTTCGGCGATCCGGTTCAGAACTACTGGAATCTCGTGCAAAGGGTCATCCTGTGTGACGTCAGCGTGGAGCGGCAGGTCGAAATCACGGGCCCCGACGCTTACCGATTCGTAAGGACACTTACGCCGCGCAATCTCGAGAGCTGGGATGTCCGACGATGCAAGTACGCCCTCATCACCGACGAGCACGGCGGAATCATCAACGATCCGGTGATGCTGCGACTTGATGAGAACCATTTCTGGATCTCCGTTGCGGACAGCGATGTGCTGCTATGGGCGAAAGGCGTGGCGGTGCATTCGGGGATGGAAGTGCACATTCGCGAGCCTGACGTGTCTCCGTTACAATTGCAAGGGCCGTATTCGATCGATGTTCTCAAGGCGCTCGTCGGTGGCTGGGTAGAGAAGCTCAAATACTACGAGCTCGCGCGCAGCACCATCGACGACATTCCGGTGGTCCTTTCCAGAACCGGCTGGTCGAGCGAGAAAGGCTACGAGATCTATCTTACCGATTGCCATCATGGTGATCGTTTGTGGGAACGGATAATGGAAGCTGGTCGGCCCTTCGATATCGCCGCCGGACATACGTCCATGATCCGACGGATCGAGGGGGGGATGCTCTCGTATCACGCTGATATGACCATCGAAAACGATCCCTTCGAGCTCAATCTGGAACACCTCGTCGATGTCGAACAGGCCACCGAGTTTGTAGGCAAGGCGGCACTGAAGCGCATCGAACGAGAAGGCGTTTCACAAAAGCTGGTAGGGTTGCGCATCGATGGCCCACCGCTGAGCGGGCCCAACGAATCCAAATGGCCGGTGTTGGATGGCGACCTCGAAGTCGGTTACGTGACGAGCGCTGTTTACTCGCCCAGGCTCGATCAGAACATTGCGCTCGCGATGCTGCGAGTTGGCCATACTTCGCTCGGCGCCGCGGTGCGGGTACGCACAGAAGAGGCCGCTCGCGAGGCCGGTGTCGTGCGCTATCCTTTCGTCGATCCTGACAAGCAGATCCCGAAGTCGCGTTAGGGGCTCTGTCCCCTGCTTCATGGGCTATCCCTGGTCGGTAGCCAGAGCAGCACGCGCATCACAGGCAAGCTCTGCGACGGTTCGCCGCAGCGCGTCGAGGTTACCGGGGTTGGAGGCGTTGCCCTCGACGGCCCGGTGCACGACCCCCTGCAGGATGGCGGCCAGCCGGAAATAACAAAACACAATGTAGAAGCTCCAGTTCTCGATCGGGCCGATGCCGCACCGCGCGCAATAGTTCTCAACATAGTCTGTTTCAGCCGGGATACCGAGCGCGTCGCGATCGATGCCGCCAAGACCCCGCAAAAACTCCCTCGTGTTCGGCAGGCGCAACTGCATGCACTGATAAGCGAGATCGGCCAACGGATGGCCAAGCGTCGACAACTCCCAGTCGAGCACTGCGGCGATCTGTGGTTTGTCGTGGTCGAAAATGATGTTGTCGAGACGATAGTCGCCATGAACAACCGAAACCGCGCCGGAATCGTCCGGCAGATTGTCCCGCAGCCAGCCCGCGATCCAGTCGACGTCCGGCAGGGGATCAAGCTCTGAGGCTTTGTACTGGCGAGTCCAGCGATCGACCTGCCTGGCGAAGTAGTTGCCCGCCCGGCCGTAGTCGGCAAGCCCGAGACGCGCCGGATCGGCACCGTGCAGGGCGGCAAGGGTCCTGTTCATTGCGTCGAAGACCTCGGCCCGCTCGGATCGTGACAGCTCCGGCAGGGCCGGGTTCCAGAAGATCCGGCCGTCGACATATTCCATAACGAAGAACATAGTCCCGATCGGACTGTCTTCGGCCGACAGGTGCAGCATGCGCGGAACCGCAACATCCGTCGCCGCCAGCGCCGACATGACCCGGAATTCACGGTCCACCTGGTGCGCAGATTTCAACAACCTGCCCGGCGGCTTCGCGCGCAGGACATAAGTCTTGCCGTTGGTCGCAACGCGGTAGGTCGGATTCGACTGGCCGTCCGGAAACTTGGTCACCGCTTCGAGCTCGCCAAACTCCGCGACGTGCCTGCGCAGATAGGACTCGAGTTCTTTGTGGTCGAAACTGTGAAGCGTGGTGGGCATTTTTTCGTGGGAGTCGCTTCACAGGGTGCCGTAAAAGTTGATCGACGCGTGTAGTAGCGGCTTCAGCCGCGATGCATCCGCTTCGAATAACACTGATTTATTCGCGGCTGAAGCCGCTCCCGCAAGCAACTCACGTCGACCCGGCGCCGTGCCCGAAAAGATGCTTGCGCGCCTCCTCGTCGGGCGCTTCGTTGCCCCGCCTGCTGCGGGATTCTTTGAGCAAGTCATAACCGCGCCGCAAGCCGGGCCGGGTTTTGAGGCTGTCGTACCAGCGACGGACATCCGGATAGTCGCCAAGGTCGATCTTCTGACTCTTGTACGTCAACACCCAGGGCCAGCACGCCATGTCGACGATCGTGTAGTCGTCGCAAATATGTGCTCTGCCTTCGAGGCGTTTATCGAGCACCTTAAACAGCCGCAGTGCTTCGCGCCTGTACCTGTCGATGGCGTACGGAATTTGCTCCTTCGCATACAGCGCAAAATGTCCATGTTGACCCAATATAGGCCCCAGCTGGCTCATCTGCCAGCTCAGCCACTGTTCGGCCTCAAAGCGGCGGCGGCGATCCTCAGGAAAGAATTTGCCGGTCTTCTCGGCCAGGTAACGGAGAATCACGCCGGTTTCCGCCAACGCAAACGGCTCGCCACCGTCGATCGGCTCGTGGTCCACGATCGCCGGCATCTTGTTGCCGGGGCTCACCCGCTCGAAGTCCGGTTCGTACTGTTCGCCGCGCCCTATGTTGACCGGTATGACGTTGTAAGGCAGGCCCATCTCTTCGAGTGCGATGGAGACCTTCCATCCATTGGGCGTCGGCCAGAAGTAGAAATCAATCATCGTGGAACACCTGCCTCGCCGATGCCTCACAGCCCCGCCATGGGGTACGTTTCGTTACCGACCGCACCGCAGTCACGCAGCTCGGCAATCTGTTTTTCTGAAAATCCGAGCTCGGTGAGTATCTCGGTATTGTGACGTACACGATCCCGGGCGATACCTCGCGGATGTCCGGCTCGCCAATGCCCAACCTTTTCACCACACCGGGACGGAAGTTCTGCAGGAATACGTCCGCTGTAGCGGACAGCTTTTTCAGTACCGACTTGCCCTCGTCAGTCTTGAGGTTGAGCGTGATGGAACGCTTGCTGCGGTTGATGTTCAGAAATGCGGCGGAGAGCCCGCCACTGCGATTGCCGACCGAGCGAACATGGTCACCCACGCCGGGCACTTCGACCTTTATGACGTCCGCCCCCTGGTCACCGAGTATGGAAGTTGCCCACGGCCCCGTCAGCATCGACGAGAGATCGACTATCCGATATCCGCTAAGTGGTCCCGCCATGACTCTTCCTCGAATGTTCGGGCCGGCAGCTCTTTTGGTCAAGACTGTCGAAATTTTCGCCCCGTTCGACGAGTTGCACAAGCAGTGGCGAGGGTTGCCAGAAGATGGATCTTCTTCGCAGATCTCGCGGATGTCCGCCAGTAGTCTTTTCGAGGCCATACATGTCCGCGTATTTCATCGGTCCCCGACGATCGCGCGGGAACCCGTAACCGTGGAGTTCTGTCACGTCGATGTCACTGCCTGGATATTTTCTGTTTGTAAACTATACTGACGTATAGCTCGGATGCGGGTCCCCCGAAATATCTTCTTCGACGGCCAAGAGTCAGTTTTTCGCCCACAGTCGTGCCCACCGGGTAGATAGATGGCACCGACTTGCGACCCATCTACATTCTGTCGCGGCGAGGGCTAAGGCAAGTCTGGCTACGTGCGCGTACGCGGAAGAAGCGTATCTTGCCGGGCTTCTGCAC
>JBPCXK010000799.1:0-3238 GCA_051008635.1 Gammaproteobacteria bacterium | reverse complement strand
ACCATCGATAGCGTGCACGCCGAGATCCAGGGCCGTGTGGTTTTTGAATGTGGAGCCGGACTTTACGAAGGGTGTGCGCGCGCCACCGACAACGGCGACGCGGTTGTTGTTGGCGGCTGCGCTCATGGCTTCTCCGATGTCAGAGGACTGATGACAGAGAACAGAGGACCGAATCAGAAGACCGAGGACTGATGACAGAAGACTGTATCGTATTCTGTCTCTCCATCTGTCTTCAGTCTTCTGTCCGCTGAACAGTCATCTGTCCTCAGTCTTCTGATTCAGTCCTCTGTCTTCTGTCCTCTGTCTTCCGTCCTATGTACAAATCCGTGATTGTGCCTGTATAGGCCTCGGCCGCGAAGGCCACGGTCTCCGACAACGTGGGGTGCGGGTGTATGGTCAAACCGATGTCCTCGGCGTCGCAATCCATCTCGATGGCGAGCGCCGCCTCCG
Organism: Gammaproteobacteria bacterium; assembly: GCA_051008635.1. Lineage (GTDB taxonomy): Bacteria > Pseudomonadota > Gammaproteobacteria > JBPCXK01 > JBPCXK01 > JBPCXK01. Next base: position 2,788 of record JBPCXK010000799.1, on the reverse strand, counting down.
CAATCAGATCACCCGCATTGGGGCCCACGATGCCCGCGCCAATGATGCGCCCGTTATCCTCGTCGAACAACAGTTTGGTGATGCCCTCAACGCGATTGAGCGCCAGCGAACGGCCGCTCGCCGCCCAGGGAAACACGCCCTTGCCATAGTTCAAACCCTGCTGCTTCGCTTCCGTCTCCGTTACCCCAACCCAGGCCACTTCGGGATCGGTGTAGGCGACCGATGGGATCACGCGCGCGTCGAACGCGGCCTTGTGCCCGGCGGCGACTTCGGCCGCGACCTTGCCTTCGTGCGTCGCCTTGTGGGCGAGCATGGGCTGACCCACGATGTCACCGATCGCGAAGATGTGGGAAACATTCGTGCGTTGTTGTCGGTCGACAGCGATGAATCCACGCTCGTCGACTTCGACACCCGCCTTGTTCGCGCCGATGTTGTGACCATTGGGCTTGCGCCCGACGGCCACGAGTATGCGATCGAAGGTGTCAGTGGAAGGCGCGTCGCCGCCTTCGAAAGCGACTTTAAGCCCTCTCTTGCGCGCTTCGACGGAAGCGACTTTGGTTTTGAGATAGATGTTCTCGTACTGTTTTGCGACGCGTCTATGCAGAGGCTTTACGATGTCCGGGTCGGCGCCTGTCATGAGCTCGGGCAGCAGCTCGACCACCGTCACTCGCGAGCCGAGTTCGTGATACACCGTGGCCATCTCGAGCCCGATAATGCCGCCGCCGATCACGAGCAAACGTTTCGGAATCTCTTCCAATTCCAGCGCGGATGTGGAGTCCAGCACACGCGGATCATCCGCGATGCCCGGCAACGCCACGGCCTGCGATCCGGCGGCAATGATGGCGTGGTCGAAGCTCACTGTTTTCTGACCATCATTGGTCGCAACGTCCAACAGATTGGGCGAGGTGAACTCGCCGCGCCCGTGCAGCACCTCCACCTTGCGTTGTTTGGCAAGGCTCTTGAGTCCGCCGGTGAGCTGGCCCAGAACTTTGTTCTTCCAGCTGCGCAGTTTGTCGTTGTCGATCTCTGGCGCGCCAAAATTAACGCCGTGTCCGGCCAGCTCTTTAGTCTCGCTGATGACCTTCGCGACATGCAACAACGCCTTTGACGGAATGCAACCCACATTGAGGCACACGCCGCCCAGATCCGGATAGCGCTCGACGAGCACGGTCTTCTTGCCGAGATCGGCAGCCCGAAACGCGGCCGTATAACCGCCGGGCCCGGAGCCCAGCACGAGCACTTCTGCGTGCAGGTCGCCCTTAGCGACCGAAACCGCGGGCCCGGCAGCTTCAGGCTGTGGCTCCAGCCCGCTCTTGACCGGCTCCGCTTCCCGCGCGGATGCTTCCGCCACGGGGCCTGCCCCGGCTTGCAACGCGACAATCGCGACACCTTCGGACACAAGGTCGCCCTGCTTGACGAGCACTTTCTCGACTACGCCCGCCGCGGGCGATGGCACGTCGATCGCGGCTTTGTCGGACTCGAGCGTGATCAGCGGATCTTCCGGTGCGACCGTATCGCCCGGGGACACGTGTATTTCGATGATTTCGACGTCCGCGAAATCGCCGATGTCAGGGACCTTGACCTCCGTGCTCATATCAGTAAACGCCGCACGTCCGTCAGGACGCCGCTCAGATACGTAATGAAACGCGCCGCATCCGCGCCGTCGATCACGCGGTGGTCATACGACAGGGACAGCGGCAGAATCAGGCGCGGCATCAATTCACTGTACTGATAGACCGGCTGGAGTTTCGAGCGCGCAATACCGAGGATCGCAACTTCAGGCGCGTTGATGATGGGCGTAAAGAACGAGCCGCCGATCCCGCCGAGACTGGAGATCGAAAAGCAACCGCCCTGCATATCCGCGGGCCCGAGTTTCTTCTCTCTCGCCTTCACGCTCAGCGCGCCCAGCTCCATGGCGAGATCGAAGATACCCTTTTTGTCCACGTCGCGGATGACCGGCACGACCAGGCCATCCGGTGTGTCGACCGCGAATCCAATGTGGAAATACTTTTTGAGAATCAAGTTCTCGCCGCTCGCATCGAGCGACGCATTGAAGTTTGGGAACTCCCTGAGCGCCACGGCACTTGCCTTCAGGAAAAACGCCAGTGGCGTTAGTCGAACATCGCGCGCAGCGGCTTCCTTTTTTAGTTCCTGGCGGAAGTTTTCGAGTTCCGTGATATCTGCCTCGTCGTGCTGCGTGACATGCGGCACCGTAATCCAGTTGCGGTGCAGGTTCGCGCCAGCGAGCTTCTTGATACGGCTGAGCGGCGCCGTCTCTATGTCGCCGAATTTCGAGAAGTCGATCTGCGGCATGGCCGGCATAGCCAACGCGCCAGGCGCTCTCGCCGCATCACCGCTACCCGCCAGACGGCCTTTGACAAAGGCCTGTACATTCTCCCTGAGAATTCGACCCTTGATGCCGGAACCACGCACCTGACTGAGATCGACACCAAGCTCGCGCGCGAAACGCCGCACGGACGGACTCGCGTGCGGCAGCGCATCGCCGGCGCGCTGTACGGGTGGTGGCAGAGTCGAGGGCGGAGCCGGTACGGCGTTAGGCGCGGTAGTTGCCTCTTGCTGCGTCAACGGCGGCGCGTTCGCCGCAACGCGCGGCGCTGATTCAGTCGCGGGCCCGGGGCCGGCAAGCGATGAAGGCTCTGCCGGAGCCGCCCCCGCCTCCACCGGAGACAGTGTCAATATCACCGAGCCCTCCGAGACCTTGTCGCCAACCTTGACCTTGATGCTCTCGATCTTGCCGGTCTCCGGCGACGGCACATCGATCGCCGCC
>JBPCXK010000798.1:0-4798 GCA_051008635.1 Gammaproteobacteria bacterium | reverse complement strand
TTGTGGAATCAAAGATCAAGCGAGGGCTCGTCATCGTGGTGAGAAATGCGGGCTAGCCACTGGCCTGACGTCCGGCCGGGCGTTTGCGCGGCCGCCGGCCGCGCCCGCTTACCGACGCCATCTGGCGCTGTTCGCCGGGCGAGACCTCCTGGATCTGTGTCCACCACTCGCACTGTTCGTCCAGCGGCTCGCCGACAGAGGCGCGTAAGCACATGAAGTCATAGGCTGCGCGGAAACGCGGATGCGTCAGCAGGCTCAGCGCCCGCTTGCCGCGCCGGTTGAGAAACCGCGGTTGCAGCAGCCAGATGTCCATCATGGCGCCGCCAAAGCGCCTCGGGATCGAGGTTGTCGTGGTCTGCTCGTGAATGACCTCGCGGGCAGCTGTCGCCAGCGCCTGGGTCATGCGCATGCCTTCTTCCTCTTCGTAGCGGTCGGCGCGTGCGTGCAGCGCGGGCCAGAGCATGACCGCATACAAAAACGCCGGTGTGACCGGTTTGCCGATGCCGATACGCTCGTCGGTGTTGCGCAGCGCGCTTGTGATAAGTGCGTGCACATAACCGTCCTGATCATCATCCAACCCCTTCCCGGTGGCCGGAAACAGGTATTCGAACAGACGATGTTGCCGCAGCGCCTCGAAAGTATCGACCGCGCGGCCGCCGTGAAAGAGTTTGAGCACCTCGTCGAATAGCCGCGCCGGCGGAATGTCGCGAAGCAGCGGTGCGAGCTCCCCGATCAACCCGAGCGCCTCAGGCTCGATCTCGAAATCGAGCTTGGTGGCGAAGCGCACGGCGCGCAGCATCCGCACGGGGTCCTCGTGATAGCGTGGCCTCGGCTCGCCGATCAGACGCAAGGTGCGCGCTTCGAGATCATGCATACCGTCGACATAGTCGACCACCGAGAAATCGGCGATGTTGTAGTACAGCGCGTTCACCGTGAAGTCGCGCCGCACCGCGTCCTGCTCCAGCGTGCCGTACACATTGTCGCGCACGATGCGGCCGCTTTCATTGAACGAGATGTCCTTGTCGTCGTCCAGCGTGTCCTCGCCCAGCAGCGCGCGGAAGGTCGCTACTTCGACGATGTTGCGGCCGAACAATATGTGGGCGAGGCGAAAACGCCTCCCGATCAGCCGGCAATTGCGGAATAGGGCGCGCACCTGCTCCGGGCGCGCGTCGGTAGCCACGTCGAAGTCCTTGGGATGCAGGCCCAGCAGCAGATCACGCACCCCGCCGCCCACCAGATATGCCGCATAACCGCCATCTTTCAGCCGGTAGAGTACTTTGAGTGCGTTGTCACTGATGTCGGCCCGGGTAATACAGTGTTCAGGCCGGGGTATGATCCTGGGTTCGATGTGAGTCTCTGTTGGTGAATACGACGCTGTTGCCACAGGCCTTGGGATCCGCTCGATTAAAACACGTTATGATAGCATCGGCGGAGCGGGCGCGGCTTGTGAAACCCGCCCGCCGACCTATAATACCGGCTCTTCCAGCTGTATCGCTCCCTTCGTCTAGCGGTTAGGACACGGCCCTCTCAAGGCTGAAACAGGGGTTCGATTCCCCTAGGGAGCGCCAATATCCCCGCGTTCGCCGCTTGGCACTCCGTCATTGACACCACCAGGCTAAAGCCCTTAAATCGTGTCATTACCCGGCTTGGGCCGGTTCCACGCAGCGGAGACAGGACAATGAAATTCCAGCTTGTGATCAACATGGAGCGATCGTCACCGGATATCGACATGCAGGATGTCGCGCGGCATACGCTCGAAATGGTGCAGATGGCCGACGAGGGCGGTTTCGAGATCGCGTGGGCGGCCGAGCATCATGCGCTGGAGATGACCATTGCGCCGAATCCGTTCCAGATACTCGCATGGTGGGCGGCGCACACCTCGCGCATCCGCCTCGGTACGGCCGTAGTCGTAGCGCCGTACTGGCATCCGATCCGCGTCGCCGGCGAGGCGGCCTTGCTCGATGTGTTCAGCGAGGGGCGGCTGGAGCTCGGCATTGGGAGCGGCGCGTATCAGCGCGAGTTCGACCGCATGGCTGGTGGACTCGACCAGAAGCAGGGTCACACCTACATCCATGAGATGCTGCCGGCCGTGAAAGCGCTTTGGCAGGGCGATTACGTGCACGACGGCGAATACTGGCAATTCCCGGCCGCGACCTCGGTGCCCAAGCCCGTGCAAAAACCGCATCCACCCATCTGGGTCGCAGCGCGCGCGCCCGTGACTTACGACTTCGCAGTCAGGAACGGTTGCAACATCATGTCCTGGGCGTTGACACGGCCGTTCTCGGAAGTCGAAACCTATATGGAGCGCTTCGAGACGGCGCTGAAGGAAAACCCCGGCGCCAGGCGCCCGCTTTTCTCGACCATGCGCTACGTGGCGGTGTACGACCGCCCGGAGCAGGCGGATATCCCGATCGACGCCACGATTCGCCAATCCGGGCGTTTCGAGAACTTGTTCAAGAATCTGGGCGGCGTGAGCGATGGCTTCCCCGAAGAGATCGACCTGGACACGCTTTCGAGCCGCAAGGAGTTCGATCGTGCGGCGCTGCAGCAGAATCTGATGTTCGGCACGCCTGATGAGGTGATCGCGAAGCTGAAACCCTACGAGGCGCTCGGCGTGGACAGGTTCACCTATGCCGCGAGCTTCGGCCTGGGTATGAAAGAGCAGAAGCGTTCGCTGGAGCTTTTCGTTAAAGAAGTGATGCCTGCGTTCGAAAACGCGGACTATCCGGCGCGCGCGGTTGTGGAATAGGTAACTACGCGGTCGCAAGCGTAAACAATTCGTGCGCCGAGCCCACACCGCGCAGCTCATGCCGGCCGAGGGATTGCAGCTCGCCCCGGTAGCGGTGTGCGAACTCGGCGGATACGAGAAGCGTTTGTTTTAGCTTCTTGCACATGGACTCGATGCGCGCGGCCTCGTTGGCTGCTGCGCCAATGACCGAGAATTCGAGCCGCTCCGGCGTGCCGATGTTGCCGTACATGACATCGCCGACGTGCAGGCCGATGCCGTATTCGAGCGGCGGTTCACCTCTTCTCGAATGCTCCTGATTCAGATTTTTAATGCGCTGCTCGGCGTCGTGCGCGGCGGTCATTGCCGCGTCGCAGGCTTGTGCCGTGAGCGAGTCGATGTCGACGCCGTTGTCCCCTGGATCCGCGATTGGGAAGATCGCGAGCACTGCATCGCCGATGAAGCGTAATACCTCACCATCGTGATCGAGCACCGCGCCGGCCATGCATTCGAAGAACTGGTTGAGGATTTGCAGAAACTGTTCGCGCGGCATCGAATCCGCCAACGTCGTGGAACCGCGTAGATCGCAAAACCAGATGACCGCATGGATGTGCTCGCCGTCGCCGCGTTTGATCAGCCCCCTGAGCACCTTTTCACCCGATTGTTTCCCGAGGTAGGTGTTGAGCAGGTTGCTGGCTGTGCGCCGCGTGTTGTGAACCTCGAACAGGCGGCTGAGCAACGGCAGGACTTCGTACACATAGCCGAGATGCTCGGCGCTGAATCCGCCTGGGTGCTTCGACGTCAGCGAAATGGCGTTGATCTGGCCGTCAGAAAACAACAGGGGCATGGCGACATAGTCGGTCGCGCCTGACGCCTGCAGCTCTTTGACGATGGGGTAATCGAGCTGCGGATTCGCAATGTCGAGACGGCGGCGCACACCGCCGGCGCCATCGAAGATGGGCACCAGCGGGCTTTGCAAATACCTTTCCTCCTCTAATACGCTATAGGTAACGCCGCGTTCTTCGACATCGTCGTCGCCTGCTTGCCATTCGTAGCCCGTGGAGAGCAATTGCGGGTGGAGCACGCGTATCGTCAGCCACAGCCTCCATAACGGGATGTCCGCCGCCACCAGGGTTTGCGCAAACTGCCTGACGAGCTCCCGTGAAGTCGGAATATCCCAGGCGTCACGGAGCAGCCAATCCACCAGCGGATTGGTGTAGGTGTTGTCCACCGCGGTCCGGGTTTTCCTGTCGGCCTCGTAGATGGCGTCCATCTGCTCGCCGTAGAAAGCGACGTAACTCCTGATGACGGCCGCGTCCTCGAACGGCGTCTCGTAGCTCCAGGCAGCGTTCTCGACGATGCGCTCACCGGCCTTCAGCGTCCAGTACGACGCGTTGCCGCGGAACGGGCAATGCGTATGCTTGCGGGTCGGATACATGAGGTCCATGCGTACATGCTCGCGCGGGAAATAGTAAACCGGCGGCTGCCGGGTCTCGCGCACGATCATCGCGTGTGGACTGTCGCCGACGGTAATGCCGTTGAACTGCACCCTGACGCGTTTCGTGGCCGGTTCGTAGCTGATTTCGTAGCCCGGGCGGGATACGCGCGGTGATTGCGCTTTTTGAGCGGCAGGCAAGGTCGAGCGACTCCGTATCTGGATCCGGCATTTTGACACGTTTGCGCCTGTGGAGTTCGAGCCTTAGTACCTTACCAGTGAAATCCTGGACAAAAACACCAAGAATTTTCAGCGGGCAGTCGCGCACAAGCAAGGCGGACTTTTCCACGCCTTGTCCACGGCCGCGCGCCTCAAACGCCGGCGAAGCGGTTAGGCAAGGGGTGGTAAAGTCCGCCGTTGAAGCGGCACATCTTTGGTTCCGGCTATGCCGGGTTAGGGTTCTGCCAGAAATAAGTTTGCATTTCTTAGGCCCAGGCGCCCGTGTGGCAAGGCGCGAGGCAGGCGAATAGACATAATGTTTTGACCTGCCCGTCCTCAACGATCGTGGGTTATGCTGAGGAGGGTAAATTACCAAGACAACACAGAGCCACCTTAAGGAGGGCAGGTCATGAGTGAGT
>JBPCXK010000797.1:0-3720 GCA_051008635.1 Gammaproteobacteria bacterium | reverse complement strand
AGTGACGCATTTGCGGAACTCTGAACCCACCAATATCACCTTGACGGAGCACTAGAAAACAGTCTTTATTATGAAATCTGATCTGCCCGCGACGTGGCCCGGTATGCTGCTGACTCCTCCAAACCTTGTAAAGGAATACTTTACTTATCAATGTGGTACGCGTGCCTGGATTCCATAGGAGCGCCAATCGGCGTTCGCGGGCGCCGCCTGCTTGCTGGTAGCGAGGCCTTGAGAGAAAACTGCGAAACGCACAAGCCGGCAGATATTCGGCGGATACCAGGTTCCAATTAGGAGAAAACGCTCTTATTATCTACGTATCTCTCTTTAGCAGCCAAACACCAGCCAGGTGGTGAGGAGGACATGTCAATGAACAAGCTGCTGATTAATGTTCGCTATTTTATTGCGCCGTTGCTTATTGTGCTGGCGATGGTGGGTGTATTGATAGGTGGTTTTTGGTCCTGGCTGGGGATCATTTTCTTCGGTGTAGGTATTCTTCAGGACACCACCATGCGTTTTCAGACCCGCGGCGCGGGTTATGGCGAAAACGGCGAGACCAACGGCATTCGCGCTGCACAACGCGGTGATGTACGCGATGCTGGGTGTTTTCGTGTTGCTCCAGATTGCCCTGGCCTGGCGCGTCTACCAATATGTTGGCGGTGTGCCGATCAGCGCCGGTTACGATCACACCATGTTCGGTTTTCTCCCGTACCAGAACGGCATCAGCGGTCTGGATTTGATCGGCGCGACGATTTCGACCGGCATGTTCGCCGGTATCGGCATCATTTACGGCCATGAGCTGGCCCATACCAAGGGCTTCAGTTTCGTCATTGCACGTCTGATGATGGGCCTGAGCGGCTCGGCGCACTTTTGCTACGCACACGTCTATAACCATCATCTTGAACTGGCGCACGAGGACGATCCGGCCACCGCGCCGCGCGGACGTGACATCTACAGCCACCTGCCGCTGTCCTATCTGGGTCAGTCCAAGTTTCTCTTTAATATGGAGAAGCAGCGCCTGGCGCGTCAGAACAAACCTTTCCTGACTTGGGAAAACCGCTGGATTCGCGGCTATGCCATGAGCATCCCAACACTTGCCCTGTTCTGGTGGGCAGGTGCCTGGGTCGGCGTGGGCTGTCTGGCGTGCGTGTGGATCATCTCCAACTTCGAGCTCGAGGCGCTCAACTACATGGAGCACTACGGGCTGATTCGCGAGAAGGGTCAACCGATTGACTACCGGCATTCCTGGGACAACGCGACCGCGTTTACGAGCTGGTTCTTTATCGAGATCGGGCGCCAGGCGGATCACCATGATCGTGGCGAGACCCATTTCTGGGAGCTCGACGATGTCGGGGCGCCCAATACCGGCTGGGGCTACTTCACGCTGTTCGCGGTAGCGCTGGTTCCGCCGTTGTGGCATCGCTACATGAAGGGTCAGCTGGCGGCGTGGGATGAGCAATATGCATCCGACGGCGAGCGCGAAATCGCCCAGCGGATCAACCAGCAGGCAGGTTACGCATAAGACCCAGAGCGCGGCTGGTGGCCAACCGCCAGCCGCGCCGGGAGCACCAGAAAAAGAGGCGCTGCGCCAAGCGCGGGCGCCCGATCTGTCTTGTGGCGTGCTATCGCGAGAGGAGGAGAGAAAGTGTCCGAGCAGGGCGTCCGTCCTGGTGAGAGCAAACGCATGCTTGTGCGCGTCGGCGTGAATTGTGCGCCGAAGCGAAGTCATTCGACAACGTTGCCAACTCAAAAACGCAAATCGAAACAGTAAAAAGGGGGCAGTCATGCTTGGAGATCGCTTGCGAAGCAAAATGAAGCTGTATGGTCACCCGGCCTGCGTCAACACCGCGAAGTGCCTGTTGACGGCCGCGGAAAAAGGCGTGGATATCGAGTCGCATTCGGTCGATCCGGCCTCACCGTCGGCGGAAGTGAGCGCGATCTCGCCGTTCGGTTCGGTGCCGGTGTTGCAGGATGCCGACTTCGTCGTGTATGGCACGCCGGCGATCCTGTCGTATCTCGACGACAAGGGGTTTGGTCCCTCGCTGCTACCGCGCAACGGTGTGGTGCGGGCCATCAACTATCAGTGGTCACACATCGCGACGGATTATGTCCAACCGCAAGTCATGGCGCTAATGAGCGGTGATGGCGACCGCGAAGTGGTCGCGAAGGGCTTCGCCGCGCTGAACGAGCAACTCCAGTCATCCAACCCGATCCTGCGGGGTGATTTCATCTGCGGTGCATTTTGTCTTGCGGACATTCACTGGGCGGCGGTCGCGCATGGTTGTTACCTGGCCAACGCGGGCGATCTGGTCGAGTCGAACGGCGCCGTGAACACATGGTGGGGACACGTCAAGTCTCACCCCAGCACCAGCAAGGAAAAGATCGTGGCCTACGACGTGCTGCCGACGGCCAACGACGTGCAGAGCAACACGCTCAAGGACGTGCAGATTAATGTCTGAAACGCCGCCCCACGCGCCCCCGAAGCGTCCTCGATTTTGATGGCCTGAGACTCGCGCGTGGATGTTAGGCTTTTTAAAAAGCAGGAAGCAGGATTGGTCGGCGGAGATTCTTCCGGCCGGCAGGCGGGTTGAGGTCAGAGCAGGGGACAATCTGCTGAAGGCAGCGCTGGAGGCGGGGCTGGCATGGCCGCACGATTGCCGGGTCGGCAGTTGCGGCACCTGCCGCTGCACATTAAAAGAGGGCAGGATAAAGCCGTTATCGGATTTCTCTTACGTCCTGGACGGCGAGCAGTTGAACGCGGGGATGATTCTGGCGTGCCAGACTTCGCCACGCAGCGATCTGGTCGTGGAGGTGGCGCTGGATGCGGAGAATGCGGTCAGCGTCACATCAAACCCCGGCGTGATAAAGGCGATAGACAGGCTCACACACGACATCGTGGAACTATCGGTCAACATCAATGGCGCATCGCCACCGGAATACATCGCCGGTCAGTATGCCGAACTGGCGGTTCAAGGCATCGAGAAACCACGCTCGTATTCCTTCGCCAGGGCGCCCGGCGACAAGAGCGGTTGTGATCTGACATTCTTTGTTCGCCGCGTGCCCGGTGGCGAGTTTACGGAATGGCTGTTTGGGGGCGACCGTACCGGTACTGCGCTGACCATCAGCGCGCCATATGGAGCTTTCTGGCTGCGGCCGGGCAAGCAGCCCATAGTCTGTGTAGCGGGCGGCAGCGGGCTCGCGCCGATCAAGGCCTTGTTGGAGGCCGCACATGACGCTGCAATACAGCGCGATGTGACTTTTCTGTTCGGGGCGCGCACGCAGAAAGATCTGTATTGTCTCGACGCCATGGAGACACTCGAAAGCGCATGGAGCGGGGAGCGTTTCGAGTTTGTGCCGGTATTGTCGGAAGAGCCGTCAGACAGTGACTGGGGCGGCGCGCGGGGCCTGGTCACGGATTATCTGCAGAAACACTATGTCGACACGGGCGCGATTGATATGAAGGCCTGCCAGGGCTATCTGTGCGGTCCGCCGCCCATGATCGATGCCGCCATCGCGGTGATGAACGCAGCGGGGTTGTCGGACGAGCGTATTTTCTTCGACAAATTCCTCGATGCCAGCACCATGCCGGCGGGGCGCTAGCCCGCATTTCTCACCACGATGACGGCGCTGGCTTGATCTTTGATTCCACAACGCATTTTCTTCTTCTCGGAAATACGACCTGTATTCCGCTCCTTCAGAAAATGCCTTGTGAAATCAAATCTC
>JBPCXK010000796.1:0-15268 GCA_051008635.1 Gammaproteobacteria bacterium | reverse complement strand
GTCGAGTTGACCGATCTGCGTGCGCGTGCGCGTGACGGTGGCGTGTACCTGCGCGTCGTCAAGAACACGCTTGCCCGCCGCGCGGTCGAGGGTACCGAGTTCGAGTGTATGCGAGAGGGCTTCACCGGCCCGCTGATGCTGGCGTTTTCGCAGGAAGACCCGGGTGCGGCGGCGCGTCTGGTGAAAGATTTCTCGAAGGATCACAACAAACTCAGCGTGCGCATGGTGGCCGTCAGCGGCAAGCTGCTGGAGGCCGGCGACCTCGACAAGCTCGCCTCACTGCCGAACCGGGAGCAGGCGTTAAGCCAGCTCATGGCGGTAATGAAGGCGCCGATCGAAAAACTTGCCCGCACGCTTGCCGAACCGCATGCCAAGCTGGTGCGTACGATCGCGGCAGTACGCGATCAAAAACAGGTCACCGGCTGATCTGACTTGGGATTAATACAGGAGATAAGAGTAATGGCTGTTTCAAAAGAAGATATTCTGGAAACCATTTCCAATATGAGTGTGATGGAGGTCGTCGATCTGATCTCCGATATGGAAGAAAAATTCGGTGTGTCCGCGGCTGCCGCGGTGGCCGCTGCGCCAGCCGCCACCGCGGCCGATGCAGGCGATGAACCCGCTGCCGAGAAGGACGAGTTTGACGTGGTGCTCAACAGTTTCGGTAGCAACAAGGTGGCGGTGATCAAGGTCGTACGGGCCGTCACTGGACTTGGCCTCAAGGAGGCCAAGGACATGGTGGAAGGCGCGCCCTCGACGGTGAAGGAAGCCGCAAATAAGGACGAGTCGGAAGACATCAAGAAGCAACTCGAAGAGGCGGGCGCAACCGTGGAGCTCAAATAGCACGCGATTTTTGGACTGCAGCAAATTGACTGATACCGCATAGCTGGTGGCGATGCGCCACCGGCCCGAACGCGCTCGCGCGGAACATTGCTTGACTCGAACGAGGAACCGTAATGGCTTATAGCTACACCCAGAAAAAACGCATCCGCAAGGACTTCGGCAAACGCCCCGAGAAGTTGGAGGCGCCTTATCTCTTGCAGATTCAGCTGGATTCCTACCGCCAGTTTCTGGAATCGGAAAAGGCCTCCGGCGACCATGGTGGCATCGGTTTGCATGGCGCGTTCAACTCCGTTTTCCCGATTGTCAGTTATTCGGGGAACGTGCAGCTCGAATACGTGAGCTATCGTCTGGGCCTGCCCGCGTTCGAAGTCAAGGAGTGTCAGCTTCGCGGCTTGACGTATTCAGCGCCGTTGCGTGTAACGTTGCGCCTGGTCATTTACGACAAGGAAGCCCCCGCCAAGAGCCAGGTCGTCAAAGACGTCAAGGAGCAGGAGGTCTACATGGGAGAGCTGCCGCTGATGACTGACAACGGCACTTTCATCATCAACGGTACCGAGCGCGTTATCGTCTCGCAGTTACACCGCTCGCCGGGCGTGTTCTTCGATCACGACAAGGGCAAGACGCACTCATCGGGCAAGCTGTTGTATTCAGCGCGTGTCATTCCCTATCGCGGCTCCTGGCTCGATTTCGAGTTCGATCCGAAGGATTGCATCTTCGTGCGCATCGACCGGCGACGCAAATTGCCGGCGACGATTCTGCTGCGTGCGCTCGGCTACGAGACCGAAGAGATTCTCGAGACCTTTTTCGATTCGAACACGATCGGGATCAAGAAAGGCAGCTACGTGCTCGAACTCATTCCCGAGCGTCTGCGCGGCGAGATCGCGGCCTTCGACATCAAGGCCAAGAGCAAGCTCGTGGTTGAGCAGGGTCGTCGTGTGACCATGCGCCACGTGCAGCAGATGGACAAAGCGGGCCTCACTTCTCTCGATGTACCGCTGGACTACCTGCTCGGCAAGGTGCTGGCGCGCGCAGTCGTCGATAAGGAAACCGGCGAGGTCGTCGCAAACGCCAATGATCAGCTTACCGAAGAGCTCGTCACCAAGCTCGAGGAATCCGGCGTCGACAAGATCCACACGCTTTACACCAACGAAATCGACCGTGGCCCGTATGTTTCGTCGACGCTGCAGATCGACCCGACACGCTCCGAGCTCGAGGCGCAGGTGGAGATCTACCGCATGATGCGCCCCGGCGAGCCGCCTACGAAAGAGGCCGCGCAGAACCTGTTCAACAATCTGTTCTTTACCGAAGAGCGTTACGATCTCTCGTCGGTCGGGCGCATGAAGTTCAACCGCCGCGTCGGACGTGACGAAAGCGAAGGGTCTGGCACGCTGAGTAAGGAAGATATCCTCGATGTGCTACGCACGCTCATCGATATTCGCAATGGCAATGGCGCTGTCGATGACATCGATCATCTCGGCAACCGGCGTGTGCGTTGCGTCGGTGAGATGGCGGAAAACGTATTCCGCGTCGGGCTGGTGCGCGTGGAGCGCGCGGTCAAGGAGCGTCTGACGCTGGCGGAATCCGAAGGGCTGATGCCGCAGGAACTCATCAACGCCAAGCCGGTGGCCGCGGCGGTGAAAGAATTCTTCGGGTCCAGCCAGTTGTCGCAGTTCATGGATCAGAACAACCCCTTGTCCGAAGTGACCCACAAGCGGCGCATCTCGGCGTTGGGGCCTGGTGGCCTCACACGCGAGCGCGCCGGATTCGAGGTGCGCGACGTGCACCCAACGCACTATGGCCGCGTTTGCCCGATCGAGACGCCGGAAGGGCCCAACATCGGGCTCATCAATTCGCTCGCCGTGTACGCCCGCACCAACGAATACGGTTTCCTGGAAACGCCTTACCGCAAGGTCACTAAAGGCAAGGTAAGCGATGAGATCGAGTATCTGTCGGCGATCGAGGAAGGGCAGTACGTCATCGCGCAAGCCAACGCCAGTCTGGACGATAAAGGACGTTTACTGGACGAGCTCGTCTCCTGCCGTACCCTGAATGAATTCACCTTGTCCACGCCGGACAAGGTCGAATACATGGATGTCTCGCCCAAGCAGATCGTCTCGGTCGCGGCGTCGCTGATTCCGTTTTTGGAGCATGACGACGCCAACCGCGCTCTGATGGGCTCCAATATGCAACGCCAGGCCGTACCGACGCTGCGTGCGGAGAAGCCGCTGGTCGGTACGGGCATGGAGCGCAAGGTTGCTATCGACTCCGGGGCCGCGCTGGTCGCCCGCCGCGGTGGCATGGTGGATACCGTCGATGCCAGCCGTATCGTGGTACGGGTCAACGATAACGAAACCGAGGCGGGCGAGCCGGGTGTCGACATCTACAGCCTGACCAAATACACGCGTTCGAATCAGAACACGTGCATCAACCAGCGGCCACTGGTGAAGCTTGGCGATCAGATATCGCAGTTCGACGTGCTCGCCGACGGCGCCTCGACCGACATGGGCGAGCTGGCGTTGGGTCAAAACATGCTGGTCGCCTTCATGCCCTGGAACGGCTACAACTTCGAGGACTCGATTCTGATCTCCGAGCGGGTCGTGGAGGAAGATCGTTTCACGACCATCCACATCGAAGAGCTCACCTGCGTTGCCCGCGACACCAAGCTCGGTCCGGAAGAGATCACTGCCGATATCCCCAACGTCGGCGAGGGACTACTCGCCAAGCTCGATGATTCGGGCATCGTCTACGTCGGCGCCGAGGTGGGTCCAAGCGACATCCTGGTCGGCAAGGTCACACCAAAAGGCGAGACGCAGTTGACCCCGGAAGAGAAATTGCTGCGGGCGATCTTCGGTGAGAAGGCGTCGGATGTGAAAGACACCTCGCTACGCGTGCCCTCGGGCATGGAAGGCACGGTCATCGACGTACGCGTGTTCACCCGCGATGGCGTGGACAAAGACAAGCGCGCGCTGCAGATCGAGGAAGCGGAAATCGAGCAGGTCCGCAAGGACCTCAACGATCAGTTGCGCATCTATGAGGATGACATCTACGACCGCATAGAGAAAGTGCTGCTCGGCAAGCTCGCCGAAGGCGGCCCCAACAAGCTCAAGGCCGGCACCAAAGTGACCAAGGCCTACCTCACCGAGATCGAACGCGAGAAGTGGTCGCAGATCCGTTTGCGCAATGAAGAAGCGAACGCGCGACTGGAGGATCTGTCAGCGCAGCTCAAGGCGCAGCATGAAGCCGCCGAGACTCGTTTGCAGCAGCAAAAGGAAAAGATCACCTCTGGCGATGATCTGGCGCCGGGTGTGCTGAAGATGGTCAAGGTGTATCTGGCCGTCAAGCGGCGCATGCAGCCAGGCGACAAGATGGCGGGCCGTCACGGCAACAAGGGCGTGGTCTCGATGATCGTTCCGGTGGAAGACATGCCCTACATGGATGATGGCACGCCGGTCGACATTGTTCTGAACCCGCTTGGCGTGCCGTCTAGGATGAACGTCGGGCAGGTTCTGGAAACCCACCTTGGCTGGGCGGCCAAGGGGCTCGGCGAGAAGATCGGGAAAATGCTCGACGCACAGGCGAGCATCGCGCAGCTGCGCAAGCTTGTGGACCAGATCTACAACAAGATCGGAGACGGCGAGAAGATCGATCTCAAGTCGTTTTCGGACGAAGAGTTGCTGGAGCTGGCGGCGAACCTGCGCGACGGCGTGCCGATGTCGACACCCGTATTCGACGGCGCCAATGAGCAGGAGATCCGGGAAATGCTCGCCCTGGCCGAGCTACCTGCAGGCGGACAGGCGCTGCTGTACGACGGCCGCTCTGGAGACGCGTTCGATCGGCCGGTCACCGTCGGTTTTATGCACGTGATCAAGCTGAATCATCTGGTCGACGACAAGATGCACGCCCGCTCGACGGGCCCCTACAGCCTGGTCACGCAGCAGCCGCTCGGCGGCAAGGCGCAGTTCGGCGGTCAGCGCTTCGGCGAGATGGAGGTCTGGGCGCTCGAGGCCTACGGCGCCGCTTACACGCTGCAGGAAATGCTCACCGTGAAATCGGACGACGTGAACGGCCGCAACAAGATGTACAAAAACATCGTCGACAACAATCACGTCATGGAAGCGGGCATGCCGGAATCCTTCAACGTGTTGATGAAGGAGATTCGTTCGCTTGGCATCAACATCGAGCTCGAGCATGAGTAAGCGCTGATCTGTTGAGCGTCACCGGGCAGAAATAGAGTTACGAGTTTAGCTGAAAGCTGACTGCTGATAGCCGGCAGCTTTCAAACAGGAGCCGCGATGAAAGATTTACTGAATCTATTAAAGCAGCAAGGGCAGGTTGAAGAGTTTGACGCGATCCGGATCGGGCTGGCGTCGCCCGACATGATCCGTTCATGGTCTTACGGCGAAGTCAAAAAGCCGGAGACCATAAACTATCGCACCTTCAAGCCCGAGCGGGACGGATTGTTTTGCGCCAAGATTTTTGGTCCCGTCAAAGATTACGAATGCCTGTGTGGCAAGTACAAGCGGCTGAAGCACCGCGGCGTGGTGTGCGAAAAGTGCGGCGTGGAGGTAACGCTCACCAAGGTGCGGCGTGAGCGCATGGGCCACATCGAGCTTGCGAGCCCGGTAGCGCACATCTGGTTCCTGAAGTCGCTGCCTTCGCGCATCGGTTTGCTGCTCGACATGACGCTGCGCGACATCGAGCGGGTGTTGTACTTCGAAGCCTTCGTGGTGATCGATCCCGGCATGACTACGCTGGAGCGTGGGCAGCTGCTGTCCGATGAGTCGTATCTCGAGGCCATTGAACAGCACGGTGATGAATTCGACGCACGTATGGGCGCCGAGGCCGTTTATGAGTTGTTGAAGTCCATCGACCTCGAATCCGAGGCCCTCCGGTTGCGCGAAGAAGTCAGCGAAACCAAATCGGAGTCCAAGCTCAAGCGTCTATCGAAGCGCTTGAAGCTGATCGAGTCTTTCATCGAATCCGGCAACCGGCCGGAATGGATGGTGCTCATCGTATTGCCTGTGCTGCCGCCGGATCTGCGGCCGCTGGTGCCACTGGATGGTGGCCGGTTCGCGACTTCGGATTTGAACGATCTCTATCGTCGCGTGATCAACCGCAACAATCGATTGAAACGCCTGCTCGAGTTGAACGCGCCCGACATCATCGTGCGCAATGAGAAGCGCATGCTGCAGGAGTCGGTCGACGCACTGCTCGACAACGGCCGCCGCGGACGCGCCATCACCGGCACCAACAAGCGTCCGCTCAAGTCGCTGGCCGACATGATCAAGGGCAAGCAAGGCCGTTTCCGCCAGAATCTGCTCGGCAAGCGCGTCGACTATTCGGGGCGCTCAGTGATCGTGGTGGGGCCGACTCTCAAGCTGCATCAGTGCGGTCTGCCGAAAAAGATGGCGCTGGAATTGTTCAAACCCTTCATCTTCAGCAAGCTCCATCGTCGCGGCCAGGTCACGACCATCAAGGCTGCCAAGAAGCTGGTCGAGAAGGAAGGCCCCGAGGTCTGGGACATCCTCGAGGAAGTCATCCGCGAACACCCGGTGCTGCTCAATCGCGCGCCGACCCTGCACCGCCTCGGCATACAGGCCTTCGAGCCTGTGCTGATCGAGGGCAAGGCCATCCAGCTGCATCCGCTGGTGTGCGCCGCGTTTAACGCGGACTTCGACGGCGACCAGATGGCCGTGCACGTGCCGCTTTCCATCGAGGCGCAGCTCGAGGGGCGTGCCCTGATGATGTCCACCAACAACATCCTGTCGCCGGCAAACGGCGAGCCAATCATCGTGCCCTCGCAGGACATCGTGTTGGGTCTCTATTACATGACGCGCGACAAGATCAATGCGCGTGGCGAAGGCATGGTTTTCACCGACGTGCAGGAAGTGCACCGCGCCTACGAGACCGGCGAGGTCGAGTTGCACGCGAAGATTCAGGTGCGGGTGCGCTACGTCACGCAGGACGGCGAGGCGCAGCTGCGGCGCGTGGAAACCACCGCCGGTCGGGCGCTGCTGTCGCAGCTGTTACCCGACGGCCTGTCGTTCGACCTCATCAATACGGCGATCGACAAACGCGCCATATCGAGTCTGATCAACGCTTGTTACCGCAAGGTCGGCCTGAAGGATACCGTAATCTTTGCCGACCAGCTCATGTACACGGGGTTTTATTACGCCACGCGTTCCGGTGTCTCTTTCGGTGTGGACGACATGGTGGTGCCGGGCGAAAAGGAGAAAATCCTGTCTTTCGCCGAGCGCGAGGTTAAGGAGATCGAGGATCAGTATGCCTCTGGTTTGGTGACCAAGGGTGAGCGTTACAACAAGGTCATCGACATCTGGTCGCGCACGAACGATCAGGTCGCCAAGGCCATGATGGCCAAGCTCGGCACCGAAGAGGTGGTGGACGCGGAGAAGAAAAAGGTCGATCAGGCCTCGTTCAACTCCATTTTCATGATGGCCGATTCCGGCGCCCGTGGCTCGGCGGCGCAGATTCGTCAGCTCGCCGGCATGCGTGGCCTCATGGCCAAACCCGATGGTTCGATCATCGAGACGCCCATCACCGCCAACTTCCGCGAAGGGCTCAATGTGTTGCAGTACTTCATCTCCACGCACGGCGCACGCAAGGGTCTGGCCGACACCGCGCTCAAGACCGCTAACTCCGGCTATCTCACGCGCCGACTGGTCGATGTCGCGCAGGATCTGGTAGTGACCGCGGAGGACTGCGGAACTACTCGCGGCATCGCCATGACACCGATTATCGAGGGTGGCGATGTGGTCGAGCCATTGCGCGAACGGGTGCTCGGCCGCGTGGTGGCCGAAGACGTGGTGTCGACGAGCGGCGAAACCACCGTCCCGGCCGGCACCCTGCTCGACGAGCATTGGGTCGACCAGTTGGAAGAACTGGGTATCGACGAAGTCAATGTGCGTTCGGCCATTACCTGCGAAACACGCTACGGCGTTTGCTCGCAATGTTATGGGCGCGACCTCGCCCGCGGTCACCGGGTCAACCTTGGCGAGGCGGTCGGTGTTATTGCCGCCCAATCGATCGGTGAGCCCGGCACACAATTAACCATGCGCACGTTTCATATCGGTGGCGCGGCCAGCCGCTCCGTGGCGACAAGCAGTATTTCGATCAAATCCAAGGGGCTGATCCGCTTGCACAACACCAAGCTGGTCAAGCAGAAGAGCGGCAATAACGTCGCGGTATCGCGTTCCGGCGAAATCGGCTTGATCGATGACCACGGCCGCGAGCGTGAACGGTACAAAGTGCCTTACGGCGCCGTGATCACGGTCAATGAGGGAGATGCCGTCGCGGCCGGTCAGGTCGTGGCGAGTTGGGATCCGCACACCCACCCGATCATCACTGAGGTGGCGGGCAACATTAAACTCGTCGACTTCGCAGAGGGCGTCACCATCAACCAGCAGGTCGACGAGGTCACGGGCCTTAGCGCGACGGTGATCACTGATCCCAAGACTCGCGGCACCGCGGGCAAAGACTTGCGCCCGATGGTAAAACTGATGGATGACAAGGGCAAAGATCTGTCGCTCGCCGGTACGGACATTCCCGCGCACTACGTGCTGCCGCCCGGCGCGATTATCAGTCTGCAGGACGATGCCGCCGTAGGCGTGGGTGACGTGATTGCGCGTATTCCGCAGGAATCATCGAAGACCCGTGACATTACCGGTGGTCTGCCGCGTGTTGCCGATTTGTTCGAGGCGCGCAAGCCCAAGGAGTTCGCCATTCTTGCGGAGCGCACCGGCACGGTAAGCTTCGGCAAGGACACCAAGGGCAAACAACGCCTGGTGATCACCGAAGAGGATGGCGAAGTCTACGAAGAACTGATTCCCAAGTGGCGTCATGTGAACGTGTTCGAGGGCGAGCACGTAGAGAAGGGCGAAGTCATCGCCGACGGTGAGCTCAATCCACACGACATTCTGCGCCTGCTGGGTGTAACGGCGCTGGCTGAATATCTTGTGAAGGAGATCCAGGACGTCTACCGCCTGCAGGGCGTGAAGATCAACGACAAGCACATCGAGGTCATTGTCCGGCAGATGCTGCGCAAGGTGGAAATCACCAACTCCGGCAAGACCAAATTCCTGCGTGGCGAACAGGTGGAAAAAGCCCGTTTGCTGGAGGAAAACGAGCGCATCGAGCACGAGGACGAGAAGGCGCAATGCGACGCCGTGCTGTTGGGCATCACCAAGGCCTCGTTGGTCACTGAATCGTTTATCTCCGCGGCGTCGTTTCAGGAGACCACACGGGTGCTCACGGAGTCAGCGGTGCGAGGCAGCCGCGATGAGCTGCGTGGCCTCAAGGAAAACGTCATCGTCGGCAGACTCATACCCGCGGGCACCGGGCAGGCATACCACAGCGAGCGCCGCCGCAAACGCAGTGAGAGAATGCTTGATCTGACGTTGCCCGTTGAGGGGCTGACAAGTAGTGATCAGGTCAGTGAACCGTCGATCGAGCCGGGGCCGCAGCCCGATCTCGAAGATGCGCAGGCACACGCCGAATAACGGGGAGATCAGCTTGACACCACCATGCCCAGAATCTAGAATCTCGCGGCCTGTCGACAGGGCGGTGTTAGCTGTCCCTGTCGTTCGTTTTTTTTGTGCTGCAAAAATCTGATGACCACCGTTAACCAACTCGTGCGTAACCCGCGCAAGCGCAAACGCGCCAAGAGTAATGTCCCGGCGCTCAAAGGCTGCCCGCAAAAGCGCGGCGTTTGCACGCGCGTGTACACCACAACGCCTAAAAAGCCCAACTCGGCGTTGCGTAAGGTCGCGCGCGTGCGGCTCACCAACGGCTTTGAAGTCAACAGCTACATCGGTGGCGAGGGTCACAACCTGCAGGAGCACTCCGTCGTGCTTATCAGGGGCGGGCGCGTCAAGGACCTGCCCGGTGTTCGCTACCACACTGTCAGAGGCAGTCTTGACACACAGGGCGTGCAAGACCGCCGGCAGGGCAGATCGAAATACGGCGCCAAGCGCCCCAAGGCCTGAGCGGTTCGTCACAGCCGCTGCACCAGCAGTCTAATATTGTCATGTCTAGAAGAAGAGAAATTCCCAAACGCACGATTCTGCCGGATCCCAAGTACGGAGATCAGCTGTTGGCGAAGTTCGTCAACATGATGATGGATTCGGGCAAAAAATCGGTGGCGGAAAAGATTGTCTATCACGCGCTCGATGAGGTGCAGAAAAAAAAGGGCGAGGACCCGCTCGAACTGTTCAAGCGGGCGCTCGACAACGTGCGCCCGGTGGTCGAGGTCAAGTCACGGCGCGTCGGCGGGGCCACCTACCAGGTACCGGTCGAGGTGCGCGCCGTACGGCAGACTACGCTCGCGATGCGCTGGATTGTGGAGTCGGCGCGCAAGCGTGGCGAGAAATCCATGACCAACAAGTTGGCCGGCGAGTTGATGGACGCTGCCGAAATGAAAGGTTCGGCGATCAAGAAGCGTGAAGACACGCTGAGGATGGCGGAGGCGAACAAGGCCTTTTCCCACTACCGCTGGTAACAGGACCGGGCACAGTGGCACGCAAAACTCCTATCGAACGCTACCGTAATATCGGCATCATGGCGCACATCGATGCCGGTAAGACGACCACCACAGAGCGGGTGCTGTTCTACTCGGGCGTCTCCCACAAAATGGGCGAGGTCCACGACGGCGCCGCGGTAATGGACTGGATGGAGCAGGAGCAGGAGCGCGGGATCACGATTACGTCCGCGGCAACGACCTGTTTCTGGGCCGGAATGGATCAACAGTACCCCGAGCACCGGATCAACATCATCGACACGCCGGGGCACGTCGACTTCACCATCGAGGTCGAACGCTCGCTGCGCGTGCTCGACGGCGCGGTGGCTGTGTTTTGCGCCGTGGGCGGCGTGGAGCCGCAATCGGAGACGGTCTGGCGGCAAGCCAACAAGTATGGCGTGCCGCGCATTGCGTTTGTCAACAAGATGGATCGCGCTGGCGCCGACTTCCTGCGCGTGGTTGAGCAGATCAAGGAGCGGCTGGGCTCAAACCCCGTGCCCGTGCAGCTTCCCATCGGCGCCGAGGACCGTTTCGAAGGCGTGGTCGATCTCCTTCGCATGAAGGCCATCTACTGGAATGACTCCGACATGGGCACCAGTTACGAGGCCAGGGATGTTCCGCCCGAGATGCTGGACGAATGCAATCAATGGCGCGAGCAAATGATCGAATCGGCGGCTGAGGCGGCCGAAGACCTCATGGACAAGTACCTCGAGGAATCTGCTCTCACGGAAGAAGAGATCCGCCGCGGCCTGCGCATACGCACGTTGAGCAACGAGATCGTGCCGGCGTTGTGTGGTTCCGCCTTTAAAAACAAGGGCGTACAGGCGGTGCTCGATTCGTTGATCGATTTCATGCCATCGCCGATCGACGTGCCGCCGATCAAGGGCACGCTGGACGACGGCGAAACCGAGGCCGAGCGCAAAGCCTCCGACGACGAGCCGTTCGCCGCGCTCGCGTTCAAAATCGCGACCGACCCCTTTGTCGGCACGCTGACTTTTTTCAGGGTTTATTCCGGCGTGCTGAATTCAGGCGATACGGTTTACAACTCGGTAAAAAGCAAGAAGGAGCGTATCGGCCGCGTTCTGCAGATGCACTCCAACACGCGTGATGAAATCAAGGAGGTGCGCGCCGGCGACATCGCCGCCGCGGTCGGCCTCAAAGACGTCACAACCGGCGAGACGCTGTGCGACACCGGCAGCGTGATCACGCTCGAGCGCATGGAATTTCCGGACCCTGTGATCTCGGTGGCGGTCGAGCCCAGGACCAAGGCCGACCAGGAAAAGATGGGCATTGCGCTGCAGAAACTGGCGCAGGAAGACCCATCGTTCCGCGTGCGTACGGATGAGGAGTCGGGCCAGACCATTATCTCCGGCATGGGCGAGCTGCACCTCGACATCATCGTCGATCGCATGAAGCGCGAATTCAAAGTCGAGGCGAACGTCGGCGCGCCGCAAGTGGCGTATCGTGAGTCCATGCGCAAAACGGTCGAGCAGGAAGGCAAGTTTGTACGCCAGTCCGGCGGCCGTGGCCAGTATGGGCATGTGTATCTGCGCATCGAGCCGCGCGAACCCGGCAGCGGCTACGCGTTCGAAAACGCCATAGTCGGCGGCGCCATTCCCCGCGAATACATCCCGGCGGTGGACAAGGGCGTGCAACAGCAAATGGGCAACGGCGTCGTCGCCGGTTATCCGGTGGTGGACGTCAAGGTCACGCTCTATGACGGCTCGTTCCACGACGTCGACTCGTCGGAAGTGGCCTTCAAGATGGCCGGCTCGATGGCCTTTCGCGACGGCGCGAGTAAGGCTAACCCGGCCTTGCTGGAACCCATAATGAAGGTCGAAGTGGTAACGCCCGAAGAATATATGGGCGACGTCATGGGCGACCTGAACCGTCGCCGCGGCATCGTGCACGGGATGGAAGACGCGCCTGCCGGCAAAGTGATTCGCGCCGGTGTGCCGTTGGCCGCTATGTTCGGTTATGCCACAGATCTGCGCTCGGCCACGCAGGGCCGCGCGACCTATTCGATGGAATTCGAGAAGTATGCGGAGGCGCCGTCCACAGTCGCCGATGCGGTGATAAAAAGAGCGTCATAAAAAGCAACCCCTTACCAACTGAAAACTGACAATCTAAGTTAACGAGAGGTACTCGCCGTGTCCAAGGAGAAATTCGAGAGAACGAAGCCGCATGTGAATGTGGGAACGATAGGTCATGTGGATCACGGCAAGACGACGCTGACGGCGGCGCTGACGAAGGTGATGGCGGAGCGCCATGGCAAGGGTGATGTAAAGGGTTTTGACGAGATCGACAACGCGCCGGAGGAGCGCGCGCGGGGCATCACGATCGCCACGGCGCACGTGGAGTACGAGAGCGACAAGCGCCACTATGCGCACGTGGACTGTCCGGGGCATGCGGACTATGTGAAGAACATGATCACCGGTGCGGCGCAGATGGACGGAGCGATCCTGGTGGTGAGTGCGGCGGATGGACCGATGCCGCAGACGCGCGAGCACATATTGTTGGCCCGCCAGGTTGGCGTGCCGTACATCGTGGTGTACATGAACAAGGCGGACATGGTGGACGATGCGGAGCTGCTGGAGCTGGTGGAGCTGGAAGTGAGGGATCTGCTGAGCAGCTACGAATTCCCGGGTGACGACACACCGATCGTGATCGGCTCGGCGTTGAAGGCGCTGGAAGGAGACAGCTCGGAGATAGGGATTCCGAGTGTAGAGAAGCTGGTGGAAGAGATGGACGGGTACATTCCGGAGCCGGAGCGCGCGGTGGACGGAGACTTTCTGATGCCGGTGGAAGACGTGTTCTCGATCTCGGGTCGTGGCACGGTGGTCACGGGGCGCATAGAAAGAGGGATAGTGAAGGTTGGCGACACGGTCGAGATAATCGGCATCAAGGACACGGAGAGGACGACGTGCACGGGTGTAGAGATGTTCCGCAAGCTGCTGGATCAGGGTCAGGCGGGGGACAACGTGGGGGTGCTGCTGAGAGGCACGAAGCGCGATGAGGTCGAGCGCGGTCAGGTGCTGGCGAAGCCGGGGAGCATCACGCCGCACACGCAGTTCGAGGCGGAGGTGTACGTGTTGACCAAGGAAGAAGGAGGCCGGCACACGCCGTTCTTCAAAGGCTACCGCCCGCAGTTCTACTTCCGCACGACGGACGTGACGGGGGAATGTGAGCTGCCGGAGGGGGTAGAGATGGTGATGCCGGGAGACAACATCAAGATGAAGGTAAAGCTGATCGCGCCGATCGCGATGGAGGACGGGTTGCGGTTTGCGATCCGCGAGGGCGGGCGCACGGTCGGGGCCGGCGTGGTGGCGAAGATTATCGAGTGAATTTACTTGTAGGAGCGACTTCAGCCGCGACGCGAAAGTTGGCTAGCCCGGCTATCGCGGCTGAAGCCGCTACTACACAAAGCAAGCGTAGTAACACAGTTAGGTTCTTTTGAAGTTTAGGCCAGTAGCTCAATTGGCAGAGCAGCGGTCTCCAAAACCGCAGGTTGGGGGTTCAAGTCCCTCCTGGCCTGCCAACTTTATAAGTCCCGGGTAAACGTTTAGTCGCAACAATATTTGATGGCTGCCAAAGAGGAAGTAGTTGCCAGCGGTCTCGACACTGCCAAGCTCGGCTTGGCGGTTGCGTTGCTGCTCGCCGGCGTAGGGGGTTTTTATTACTACGCCGATCAATCTTTGTTGTACCGCGTACTGGGTCTGGTGGCAGTTGCTGCGGCGGCGGTCGGCGTCATGATGACCACGGCGTTGGGGCGCAACACCTGGGATTTCCTGCAGGAGTCGCGTACCGAGGTCCGCAAGATGGTGTGGCCGACCCGCACCGAGACAGTGCAGACCACGCTGATCGTCATCGCTATGGTGATCATCGTCGGCATCTTCCTGTGGTTGCTCGACATGTTGCTGGCCTGGCTGGTGCGGTTTGTCATCGGCTGACACAGGTCAAGAGGTAAAAATGGCTTTACGCTGGTATGTGGTCAACGCCTTTTCCGGGTTCGAGGCGCAGGTGAAGCGCTCCCTGGAGGAGCGGATCGAGCGCCTGGGCATGCAGGATCACTTCGGTCAGGTGCTCGTGCCCATGGAAGAGGTCGTGGAAATGCGCGAGGGCCAGAAGCGCCGCAGCGAGCGCAAGTTTTTCCCGGGCTACGTGCTCGTGCAGATGGACATGAATGAGGACACCTGGCATCTCGTCAAGGAGGTGCCGAAGGTAATGGGTTTTGTGGGTGGCTCGTCCGACAAGCCGGCGCCGATTTCAGATCACGAGGCGGAGCAGATCCTCCAGCGAATTCAGGAGGGCGTCGACAAACCCAAGCCGAAGGTCTTGTTCGAGCCCGGCGAAGTGGTGCGTGTTACCGACGGGCCCTTCAACGACTTCAACGGCGTGGTCGAGGAAGTCAATTACGAGAAGAGCCGCGTGCTCGTCGCTGTGCAGATATTCGGGCGGTCGACACCGGTAGAGCTCGAGTTCAGCCAGGTCGACAAGGGGTAGGTTACAGAGGACAGAAGACAGAGGACTGGGGACAGAGGACTGAAATGATGGGTTCGGCTCATGATCAGTCCGCAGTCCTTTGCCCTTTGTCCTTTGTCCTCAGTCCTCAGGAAACGCGATGGCCAAGAAAGTAGACGCATACATCAAACTGCAAGTTCCCGCGGGACAGGCTAACCCGAGCCCGCCGGTCGGCCCGGCGCTGGGACAACACGGCGTTAACATCATGGAGTTCTGCAAGGCGTTCAACGCGCAGACCCAGGGTCTCGAGGCGGGACTGCCCATTCCCTGCGTGATCACGGTCTACCAGGATCGTAGCTTCACCTTCGTGACCAAGACGCCGCCGGCCTCGGTGCTGCTGCTGAAGGCCCTCGGTCTGGCCAAGGGCAGCCC
>JBPCXK010000795.1:0-2909 GCA_051008635.1 Gammaproteobacteria bacterium | reverse complement strand
GGGGTCATCGGTCGCAAAGGGCGATTCTTTTTCCGCGTCGCGGGGGATCGCCAGAGTCCGTCTGTCACCGCGAAGGCCTCGCGCCTCGTTGGGGCTTTCGCCGCGCTGGATGACTCTGGATCCCCTGACGCCGACGCGGCACGAGTTCCCGAGGGGCTGGCGTTGTTGCGCGATCGGCTAGGGATCGCGGAGGCCGACATACAGTATCAAGAAAGCAACGTCTTTCAGTACGACTTTGCGTCACGCTTCTGGTTCGCCGATGCGGGATCGGGCGACGATGCGCGCGTTTTCGTACACGTTGCCGATAGTCCGGATGCTGCCGGGAACTTGTTCGCCGCGCTGCTCGAAGAGCAATCTTACGACTACGAGCAGCTGACGAGCGAGGGATCCCGGGCAGTGTTTCGTCACGAGTTCCTGAACACCTATTTCGTGCTCGCGCACCACGGCCGTTACGTCTATGGCGCGGAGCAGCTGGCCGACAGCACATCGGCCGACGCGTTGCTTGGCAGGCTCAGCGGGAGTCTCGAGCGTGACTAAACGCAAATATCCGCACGCCGACTATCGGGGCGAGCAGATCACTCGCCGTGAGGTCCTCAAGCGCGGATTGGCGTTCGGCAGCATCAGCGCAACCGGCCTCTATCTCGCTTATGCGCCGGAGGACTACCCCCTGTCGCTGCGTGACGAGACGGGGTTGCGCAGTAGGCCGGTGGAACAGCCATTTCAGCTTCCCGATTTTCGCGTCACGCCGGTGACTGACGCGGTGCACGTCGGCATAGGTCGCGGCGGTACGCCGCGCGAGATGCTATTGAAGGCGCTCGATGCCATCGGTGGGCTGGCTCATTTTGTGCAGCCCGGCGATATCGTGTTGATCAAGCCGAACGTCGCATTCGACCGTTCGCCGAATCTAGGCGCGACGACTAATCCGGCCATCATCGACGTTCTGGTGCGCCTGCTGTTGGTGGATGCACGTGCGAGCGAAGTGAGGATCGCGGACAATCCGATTGAATCGCCGGCCGATTGCTTCGCCAAGAGCGGTATCGGCGCTGCAGCGGAGGCGGCCGGGGGTAGCGTTTACCTTCCCGATTCGAACGCGTTTGAGCCACTGTACACACCGGGCGCGAAACTCATCGAACAGTGGGCGTTCTTCAAACGGCCGTTCCGCAACGTGAACAAAGTGATCGGTATTGCGCCGGCCAAAGACCACAATCTCTGCCACGCGTCGCTAGGCATTAAGAACTGGTACGGTTTGCTGGGTGGGCGTCGCAATCAGTTTCATCAGGATATTCATGAGATCGTGTCAGATCTGTCGATCATGATCCGCCCCACATTGACGATCGTCGATGGGACGCGCGTGCTGATGGAAAACGGCCCGACGGGTGGTGATCCGTCAAACGTGCGTGATGGTAACGCGATCCTCGCGGGCATCGATCCGGTTGCAATGGACGCCTGGGCCTACGAGCATCTGTTACAGCGCCCCGGTCGACTACCCGAATATCTCTACATGGCCGAGCAGAAAGGCAGCGGCAAGGTTAACTACCAGGGCCGGATAAAGGAAATCACATGAACCGGTTGCGTAGCTACTTTTTCGTGGCGCCGAATCGCTGGTTGCGTCTGACGCACGTGCGTGTCGTCGCACAGATTTTATTCTTGGTTCTGTTCCTACTCGCGGTATGGGCCACGTGGACAACGCGCCTGGGTGGTTACCCGGTGTCAGCTCTGCTCGAACTCGATCCGCTGGTGATGTTGTCGACCGTACTTGCCACGGGTTACGTGTATAAGTTGCTGGGTTGGGGACTGGTCATCGTCGCCATCACGCTGCTATTCGGCCGCGTGTTCTGTGGCTGGATATGCCCTTACGGCACCTTACACCAGTTCGTCGGCTGGCTGTTCGACAATCGCCCGGCACCACGACGTATCGAACAAAACCGTTACCACCCTCTGCAGTTCATCAAATACTCTATACTCATTGTGTTTCTGCTGATGTCGGCGCTGGGCGCGCTGCAGATAGGACTCCTCGACCCGATCGTGATGATGTACCGGGCCTTCGCCACATTCTTTGCGCCGATCAGTGATTTGGCGGTTGGTCGTCTAGGCGGTGCAGTAGAAAACGCAGGCGCCAGCGCCGCGTTTCTCGATGCGTTTAAGTTCTCCCCCGGCGTGGAAAGTAGAATTTTCGTCGGCTCCTTCTGGGTGGGTGTGATTTTCCTGTTCTTTGTGCTCATGAATCTGTGGAAGCCACGCTTTTTCTGCCGATTCGTTTGCCCGCTTGGCGCGTTGCTCGGCGTCATGGCAAGTAAAAGCGTGTTTCGCATCAATCGCATTGTCGACAAATGTACTGACTGTGACCTTTGTTTGTTGCGTTGCGAGGGCGCTTCGGATCCACAATCTCTGGTGCGTCAGGCGGAATGCTTCTCCTGCATGAATTGTATCGACGATTGTCCGGAGAACGCGCTCGAGTTCACCATGCTTCGTCAGGACAAGAAACAGGTGGTGCCGCTCCCGGACATGACGCGCCGGCAGGTGGTGTTCGCCGACGCCCTGGGGCTGGTTGCCGCGCCGGCGCTGCGCAATAACGGCGCCGTCAACGACGAGAATTTTTCCGCCAAAATGGTTCGTCCGCCCGGATCGGTTGAAGAAGCGGAGTTTCTGGAACGTTGTATCAAGTGCGATCAATGCATCAACGTTTGTCCGACCAACGTGTTGCAGCCCGCGACCCTCAAAGAGGGCGGCATTGAGGCGGTCTGGACACCTGTGATGAATTTCCACATCGCGCACTGCCAACTCAATCAAGTGCAACCTGTGTTTGGAAGTCTGTCCGACCGGCGCCATTCGAGGATCAGCGTCGCGGAGAAGCTGGGCGAGGGGGCGTACGCCGAGCGCGGGCCGGTGCGCCTGGGCACCGCCTTCAT
>JBPCXK010000794.1:0-28141 GCA_051008635.1 Gammaproteobacteria bacterium | reverse complement strand
CCATCTCATCATAACCTTCGGCGTCGAACCCTATCGAGTATGTCGCCGCCGGCTCGCCCTGCACCCGGTCCAGCACGCCCGCAACCGTGGAGCTGTCTGTGCCACCGCTCAAAAAGCAACCCAGCTTGCTGCCGTTTACGAAGCGCTCCACGCTGCTCTCGAGCGCACTCCAGAATTCTTCTTTGAGTTCCTGAAACGGGCGCTGCGAAGCGGACTCCTGGTATCTCGCCCGCCAGTAAGTCCCTTCAGTGAGCTCACCGCTATCCCATCGGACAAAACCTCCGGGCAGCACGCGACGTTGGCTTTCGTAAACACCGTTCGGCGAAGGCACCACGTGAAAGTACAGATAATTGAAGACCGACTGACAGTCGATCCGCCGACTAAGGTGCGGATAAGCGAACAACGCCGCGGGGTCCGAGGCGAATACCAGGCAATCGGTGGTACCAACGTAGTTGACAGGCGACACGCCGATGCGATCTGTCGCCATGAAGGCCAGTTGGCGATTCTCATTGACGAGCACGACCGAGAAACTGCCGCCAAGACGATCAAGAACGTGCGTACCATGACGTTCGAATCCGTTTACCAGCGTCCTGGCCGCACCTTCTTTCTCGGTGAGAGCTGAATATTCAGAATCACTCCAGTAGTAGTGGCCCTGCAACGCGCAACGCCATCCGCGATGCTCACAGACATCGGCCTGACCTTGCGGCGCCGCAGCCGCGACGGCGCTGCGTGCCCCCCCTAGCGTGTGAACCTCGCTACCATCGTGCCGGGCCAGCCGGCCTGCCATCTTCTTGGCCAGTTCAGGCACATTGCCGTCGCCATAGGCGGCGATCCATCCGCACACTCCTGCCATATTTCGCTTGTCCCCAAGTTGATATCGAGCTTATGAAACGCTGGACAAGTCAGCGCGCCCCGAGCGCATCGCCCGCGGCCAATCAGGAAGGCGCCATCACCACACGCAATCGACTATGTGAGCAAAGCAACCTATCCTCCTGGCCCGCATATCTCACCACGATGACGGCGCTGGCTTGATCCTTGAATCCACAGCGAATTTTCCTCACTCGGAAATACAGCCCGTATTCCGCTCGATCAGTAGTGCCTTGTGAATTCAAATCTCTGCGCGATCATCTCGCCCCGTGGTGAGATATGCGGGCTAGCGGTTTGGATATGTAGTTGCGCAACCGCTGCAGCGACAGGGTTCCGGCCACGCCACGCATACACGGCATGAGACAGCCGGGGCCCATGAAGTTATAGGTTATCGAGATGGCGGGATCGAGCGATTCGACCCAGTGCGCCCACCGGCTGGGGACGAAGATCGTATCGCCGGGAGCGATGGTCGCCTCAACAGGATGTACTTTCGCATAGAGCGGAAAAAGGTCAAGGTCAGGACTCTCGACGCGCACTTTATAGTCGTACAAGTATTTGCCCTGCTCCGGGGAGAACAGCACCCAGCGTTTACGCCCTTGCAGCTGCGACAACCATGCGTGCGTGTCCCATACATCCACATGCAACGGCGTCACTGCCCCTTTGGGGCCAAGAAATATTCGAGGATACGGCATCCGCAGAAACGACGGCAGCAGCTTGAACCAGTCGAAGAAATACTTGGGCACGGTGTGACCGGACATCAAGGCGCTATGCTCATGAAACAGCCGCCAGTTGTCGCGCAGGTAGTACGGGTAATCTTTCCAGTCGCGACTCGTGATTCCGTCTATGTACTCCGCCAGTGAGACGTGACTCACACCATCGTCGGTGAATTCCCGTTCCTGGTCATAGTGGTGTATGCGCACCGGCGTGTCACCACAGGATTTCCTGAGGTGTTCAAACGTCCATATCGGCTTGTCTTTCCAGCCATCGATAGCATCGGTAATGACGACCGGCTTGCCAGGGTAAAGGTACTCGCGTTTGAATTCCGCCAGCGAAAGGTTGCGACGGCGCTCCACCTGAGGGCTTTTCGATTCATGGCTCATGGGTACTCCTTGCGATCATGCTCACGCTGCTCCGTGACCATCACAGCCAGGTCGATTGTGGTTTGATGAATTGACGTGTCTGTACGTCCCGCCGGTCGGCGGCGCCCGGCGCCTGAAATCAATGGAGATTGAAGCCCGGGAAAGATTCCCGCAGTCCTGCGATGTCATGAACGGCCTCTGTGCCGTGGTTGTCCGACATTTCCTGTGTCAGACGCTTCCTGAGCGTAGTTTTCCCGTGTATTTTGAGGAAGATAGTACACAAAAAATCATAAGGCAAGAATTGCAATTCGTCAGTGTGACAGTTCACAATTCCAGGTAGGGCGCAGCTCTCGGTTTGCGGCATCTTTAGTATCAGCTCGCCAATGACATATGCCACCGGCGCCGTTGTGGGGCTCTGACGACCGGCCTGTCGGCAACAACCTCATCATGCCCCTAGCCCGCATCCAATACGTGTCAGCTTCAGATTCTGTGATCGAAATCCGGGCCCGCCATGGGCGAGCAAGGCAAAATGCCATCAATCGGCCCAGGCGGCCAACCTTGCGCGTTTCCCACTACCGCCTATGGTAGGCTCTACACGGCGTCCAGACATTTGAAAAGTCTCATACATTCTGCAGACTGCTCGTAGCCTCGACAATGGACAGCAGAACATGAAAAACCCCGTTCCCGCCGAAGACTATTCGAAGCTGGTCGATTGGCGCGCGGAATTGGCGACCAAATGCGCCACGGAATCCGTGGTGGCGTCGCACCAGATCCATGAGCTCGATATCTTCCGCAGTGACGCGCTGATCGATCTCATCGATCGCTATCCACGCGAGCGGCTGCAGGTCTTCACAATGGGGAACGATCCCCTGGATCGCTCACAATGGCAACCCGTTGACACAACTGGTACAAGCGGCGCGGACATTATGCATGCCGTCAAAGTTGGAAGGCTATGGGTCAAACTCATGCGGATCGATCTGTTCGAAGACCGATTCCGGGACCTGGTGAGCGGTCTTCACGAAGAAATCGGCAGGCGTTGCCCGGAGCTGAGTCCATTGTGGCTGCGCCCTTTGTTGCTTATATCCTCGCCGCGGGCCTTGGTGTACTACCATGCCGACCCACAACCCACCATGCTGTGGCAGGTTTCAGGATCAAAGCGCGTATGGATATACCCGGCAGGCGATCATGCTCTACTGAGGCCGGATCTGCTGGAGCAGATCTACGCAGGCGAGATCGACGAGGAAGCCCCGTACGAACCAGAATTCGACCGCTACGCACTGGTGCATGATCTTACACCGGGCGACTTGCTGGCATGGCCCCTGAACGCACCGCATCGGGTCAGCAACCACGACTCGGTCAATGTCTCGCTGAGCGTACCTTACGGCACGCATCAGGCAGAACGACGCTCGCAGGTCTATCAGGCCAATCTGTACCTGCGTCGGCGTTTCAGGCTACGCAATTTGTCTACCAGCGAAAAGGGCGTCGGTTCATTCATCAAGCGCAACAGTTTCCGTGTTGCACGAAGGCTTGGATTGACCCCGGCGGCGGGGAGCACGAGAGATGCGTACATGGCTAATGTTCGTATCGACGTGTCCTCTCCTGCGGGCATATCCCGCATCCCGGGTGACCCGGTTCCAACCCCATTCTGAGCCCGTGCCGCGTTGGGCGCTCGCGAGGACGTCAAAGTCAGTAAACTCCCGATACCCTAGAGCCGCCGGCGACCACGTAGTTGACACGGTCGGTCATTACCAACTTCTTTACTCAACGTCGCCAAATCGCACGCATGGCCGTCATCAGGCCCGCCCGTATCACTCATCTGCATAGTGGCGAATCCTCATGGACGTAACCGCCAAGGTCGTGACGGCGCTGCGCTGGACAGCCGCAGCGCGCTTCCTGGGCCAACTGATCTCCTGGGCCATCACGATTATCGTGATACGCATCCTGACGCCCGCCGACTACGGCCTGATGGCGATGGCCATCGTGTTGATGAACTTACTCTATCTGATTAACACCATCGGCCTGGACTCGGCGCTAATACAGAAGAAAGACATTACCGAGCATATGCGCCGACAGGTGTTCGGGATCGTCATTTTTCTCAACCTTGCGTTTTTTCTAGGCCTGTTTCTTGGCGCTCCGCTAATTGCGGCGTTTTTCGAGGAACCTGCTCTGATCCCTGTCGTTAGAACGCTGTCGGTACAGTTCATCCTCTATGTCTTCGAAGTACTGCCGCAGACCAAGCTGGAACGAGAACTGAGCTTCAAGAACCGTTCAATCGTGGATCTTGCGACAATGGTCATGGGTAGCGTAGTGACGCTTGGCCTGGCGCTGACAGGCGCGGGAGTCTGGGCGCTGGTCTACGGACACCTGGTTACTGTCGCCACGCGAATGCTCGGGCTGAACATTATCGCGCCGTGCCTATTGTGGCCCAGCTTCTCACTGCAAGGCATGCGCGAGAATTTTGCCTATGGAGGGTTCGTCGCAATCGACAAAACCCTTTGGTTCATCTTCGCGGAGTCAGACAAGTTCATCGGCGGCAAGCTACTGGGCAAGGAGTTGCTCGGTGTCTATGCAGTCGCAAATCATCTCGCGGCGCTGCCGATCAACAAAATCGCCGGTCTCATCATTGCGGTGGCGTTTCCGGCGTTTTCGCAAGTGCAGTCCGAGCCCAAAAAGGTCCGGCACTACCTCCTGCGAGCAGCCAGCATCATGAGCGTGGTCGCGTTTCCTGTCTTTTTCGGCATGTCCAGTGTAGCGCCGGAGCTCGTCGCGACGCTACTCGGCGAGAAGTGGACCCCAGCGGCGCTGCCATTGCTAATACTGGGGCTGGTAATGCCCCTGCGAATGATCAGCACCTTGCTGCCACCGGTGCTATGGGGCGTGGGAAGGCCGGGCGTAAGCGCCGGAAACTTCCTGATTGCGGCAATAGTCATGCCGATCGCGTTTTTCGTTGGCGCACAATGGGGGCCTGCCGGGATGGCTATGTCATGGTTGCTCGCCTACCCTTTCGTCTTTCTGATCTCTGTCTGGCGCACCGTGACCGTCACGAAACTTGGCCTGATGGAATTTCTTGCAACCATGTTCAGGCCGACGCTGGCGTGCGCCGGGATGTACGCAGCCGTGGCTGCAACCCGGCTCTTTGCGCTCAACCCGGCCAACGGAATGCTAAATCTGGTGATACTGACTCTGGTCGGTGCTGCGACCTACACAGCGCTGCTGTTCTTGATACACCGCGAGGGTCTGCGGGAAGCGATCGCGCTGGCAAAGCGGTAGCTCAATGCGCAGACCGTGAGAACGTCCGAGCGACTTCCCATTCAGGTTTCCGGACATGCGGTTTGTTTGCTTCTTCACCGGTAACATCGCTGTTATAGTTTCATGATCTGCTTCGCGCCAACGTGTCAACGAAGGAAGTGACAAACCCTGTCACCGGCATCCGCCCGGCCGTTGTCATCATGAATATGCACTATTCCGGGCTCGGCATCGCTCGTAGTCTGGCTGAGTGCACCGACGAGATTCATGGACTGAGCTTCGATGACGACTTCTTCGGCAACTATTCCAGGCACTGCACGTTTCACCGTTTTCCCGACTCCGCGACGGCGCCAGATGCCTGCAAGACGTTTTTGCTCGAGTTTGCCGAGCGCTTCGCGAAAAAGCCGCTGCTTCTGGCTACCAGAGACCACGACATCAACCTGATCTTGAAGTTTCGCACCGAACTGGGCGGGCGTTATATCCTGCCCTACGCCACTGACGATGTGCTGGCGGTCGTCATGAACAAAACCCGGCTCTTCGAAGTCGCAAGAGAGGTGTCGATCTATTGCCCGCAAGACGCTCCGATCAAGTCGCTGGGGGAGCTGCAGCACTGCCGCGATCGCCTCGATTTCCCCGCCATTGTCAAGCCGGTCGCGGCGAGCCAGTGGCGTAAGGACCCGGTATGGGATCTGGTTGAGAAGAGAAAAGCGCAAATTTTCAATAATTTCCAATCCTTACACGACTTTTACAGAAAGCTCCACAGGTACGACCCCGTGATCACCGTTCAGGAGTACATCCCCGGGCCCGACACGAACCTGGTGATCTTTGGCTCCTACCACAATCCGCAGAGTGATCTGACGCGCTACTTTACCTGCCGCAAACTGCTTCAGTATCCGGCTCATTGCGGCACGGGCGTGGCGCTTGAAGCGTCGCCCATTCCCGAAATCGTGGATATCAGCCGCAAGCTGTTGCACAGGCTGAACTACTACGGCGTTTCGGAAATAGAATACAAGTACGATGCGCAGCGCGACCGCTACGCGCTGATAGAAATCAATCCGCGCCATTGGGATCAACATGCTTTGGGCACCGCGAGCGGTGTAAACCTGTCGCGGGCGATGTATCAGGATCTCACGGGCCAGCCAGTCGACCCGCAAACTCAGACTCCAAAGCCGGTGAAGTGGATTGCCGACGATAACTTCTTGCTATCTTTCACCAGCAATCTTCGCAGCAGAGCCTATCCTCTATCAAGGTATCGCCGCGCGGTAACCGGAACCAAAATGTTTGCGGTTCTCAGCCTGAGCGACAAGCGGCCTGCACTACACCTTTACCGCAACGTGCTCGTTCACTACTGGCGCTACCTCTGCTCATTTGCAGGCCGCAGACTCAGACCCCGCGGCTGAGAACGAAAAGCGGTTTCACCGCGGCCCGTTCCGCAGCTTCTGTACCCAATATCGCGGGCTGGTCTCCCACATCCTGTACAAACGCTGCTTGAGCTTGTTTCTCTTCAGCATGTTGCGAATCGTTTTGTTCTGCTGCTCGCCTTCATCGGGGCGTATCTTTCCTGCCGCGAGATCGGCCAACACCTTGTCAAATACGCCGATCGCAAACTCTATTTCATCCGTCGAAATGCTGGACGCCGGGATGACACGCACTGCGCCCTCGTAATAGGTGTATGTCACATGCACGCCCCTGGCCTTGCACGCGAGTACGAACGGCGTCAACATCTCCTGCCAGGGCGCCAGATTGTCCTTGTCCTCGACGATCTCAAAGGCAATCATCAAACCGCGACCTCTTGCCCCCCACAAATGAGCGTGCCGGTCTTCAAGCTCGCGCAACCGGTTCAGGAAATAGCCACCCATGTCCGCACTCCTGACCACCAGGTTGTCGCGCCTGATCGTACGGATGACGGCCGAGACCGCGGTTGCCGTCACCGGGTCGTTCTGGTGACTGGACAGATGATAGAAACCTCTGTCCAGAAGCCGCTCGCGAATCTTCGGTGAGATCACTACACCAGCGGACGGATAACCGTTACCGGAAGTTTTGGAGAATACGAGAATATCCGGCGCAATGCCCAGATTCTCGCAGTCAAACCACTTCCCGCAACGACCAAAGCCCGTCTGGGATTCATCCACTATCAGCAATGCGCCAATCCCGCGCGCATACGCCGCCACCGCCTGCATGTACTGCGGCGTCGGGTAAATCATGCCGCCCGCAGAAATAATGGGCTCGACGACGACCGCAGCGATATTTTCTGCATGCTGACCAATGAGCCGTATTGAGAGTTCGAGACAATCCAAGTCGCTCAGTTTGTGGGACGGCCGGCCATAGCTCGGGGCAATCAAATGAAAGGTCTCAGGTATCTTGGGCGAAAAATCGACGTGATCCGCCGAAATGACACTGAGACTTCTGGTTCCCAGCGATATGCCGTAATAACCCCGGTCATATCCCATAGCACCACTTCGATTCGTGTAGGACTTCGCAACACGCAGCGCGAACTCGTTTGCCTCCGACCCCGTGGATAGAAAGATCACACAGCTCAAATCGCCTGGCGCGACCTCAGCTACCATCTTTGCAGCCAGCATGACTTTCTCGGTAACGTACTGCGAACCGGTGTGCAGATTGTTGCGCAGCTCCTGGACCAAAGCCTCGATAAACTCAGGCGGGTTGTGTCCCAGCACAGTACAAAACTGCCCCGAGGCGAGGTCCAGCAAACGATTGCCATCAGCGTCGATCAAGTAAGAACCTTCGCTTTTCGTGATGACGTTGTCCATAAAGGGCTGAACAGGAATGAGATAGTCCCCATACTCGTCCCACAAATCCAGATTTCTGCTGCTCATGCACTATCCTTTCTAAACTGTGTCCGGGCCCAGTCACGCAACGTACGCGCGCGATCCTCCACTACGAATCGCCAACGCCTCTTTTGTAAGATCAGCCAGAGCATCTCCCTTTCCGTGGTCGCCAGGCTACGCTTGTAGCGATGATCGCCCATCAGAAAATCATAGGCAGTCAAACCCTGTTGCAGGTTGTATTGTATGGCTTTGTAGTGACTGACCATGCCGGGTTTGAGATGGGCGTTGTCTCCGTACACAAACCCGCTTTGATAGTTATAGACCTTCCCCCGGAAAACGAAATTGTAAAGATAGCCGAAGGGCTCACCACCCGCGGATAC
Organism: Gammaproteobacteria bacterium; assembly: GCA_051008635.1. Lineage (GTDB taxonomy): Bacteria > Pseudomonadota > Gammaproteobacteria > JBPCXK01 > JBPCXK01 > JBPCXK01. Next base: position 19,780 of record JBPCXK010000794.1, on the reverse strand, counting down.
TTCCAGAAGCTGAACTTCTCCGAGCGGGAATCGCCGCGCAATCAGCGACTCGTGAAACGAGTTTGCAAACCGGCCGGCGAATGCGCCCGGCCAGCCTTTGTCTTCCCAATACTTCTGATGCAGAGTCCGTAAGGCATCAAAGAACTGCATGACCTCCTCAATTGAGGTGGCCGCGCGCAGCGCGAGTTCCCCTGCTTCCTCGTACGAGCGGATAGAACGACGAATCTGATGCCGCGTATTGCGGCTCAGCGTTGCCAGAAATTCTCGCCCGGACTCCCGCAGCGCCGCCAGGTCAACGAGATAGTAGGGCTTTCGCAATGTCACACTTGCACGGACGTCTGCTTGTGCTGCTGCATTCAGATACCGCTGGCCATCGTCTTGTTCAAGCCCGGCAACGGCTAACTCGTCCCACGGCATGACATGCCCTGCTAGCCAGGGAAGGCAGCATCGCAATATCTCGTTCTCCATGCCGCGCTCCAGCAGCATACCGTTATGTTCTACGGTCAGTGCGTCCTGCTGGGCAATGCCGGTTTGGCTGAGCATGAGCATGCGCGATACAATGAGCTTGTGGCGCCGTGCCGTGCGATAGCCCAGCAGCGCGGCGCCCACCGTTCTGCGGTCGTGAAGCACCTGCAATAAGTACAACCGCCTGTGTTCAGGCAGGGTCTCAAGCCAGCTACCTATCCAGCCCCACGACTGAAAGAACGAGCAATCGGATCGTTCCTGCAGCTCCAGCCAGGCACTCTCTAACGCCTGCACGTCATCCACTAGCGACAGGCGCATGGAATAGACCGGGGAATCACGCTCAGAAAGTGATGCGCTCACATCGATATCTGCATCGGTATTAGCCCGCCAACCCGTTTTGGCTCCCGACATCGACTCTCCGGAATGAACGACCCTGCCCCCCTGCGCGCGATACCGTCAGGGCTCGACTCCGGGGACAAATTCTTGCATCTTGTCTGGGTTGGCCCGGCTGTCTTCCTTGAGTTGACGAGATTGCTTGCCCGATAACTTACGTGCAGAGAATCTCACAGAATTCCAGCACCTACGTGCAGTTCCGTTGCTAACCCCAAGAACGTACAGTACAAAGCAGTCTATACCCTTACGGAAGATTTCTGAATACGCTATCATCCTCACCGACCTTGCGACGGGTCAGAGGCTGTCATTTAGACATCCGCCGCATGGCAGCGTCAGCGTCCTGATTTGCTGCGTGTCGCGATCGGAGTAGTCTCGATTGAACATTACACCCCTGATTGCCAGCGACCAGTCCAGCCAAGCCATGCCCACGACTGCGAGGCGACAGCGCCCGAGCCGGGTTGCTCGGCACGCAGTCAAAGCCGGCACACTGTGGGGCTACTCGAACCTCCTTCGCCCGTTACCGCGACGGTACCTTGGCTGGATGAACCGGCAAAGGATAGTTGTGCTGCTTTACCATCGAGTGAACGACGAGCTTAGCGATGCGGTCACGGTCGGCGTGCAACAATTCGACGAGCAAATGGAGTGGGTCAGCAAACACTGTCCGCTCCTGGATGTCACCAATCTGGTGCGCGGTCCGGTCGCCCGAAATACCAATCGGCCTCTGGTCGCGGTAACCTTCGATGATGGCTACCTGGACAACTACGAGAACGCGGTGCCGATTCTACGCCGGCACAGCATTCCCGCGACTTTCTTTGTTAGCACCGGAATGATCGGCACGAACATCGGATTTGCCCACGATCTGGACAAGCTCGGCTACGCACTACCCAACATGACGTGGGAGCAGATGCGTCAGATGCACGATTGGGGTTTCACCATCGGTTCCCACACCGTTACGCATCTGAATTGCGCGAAACGTCCAATCGAAGAGGTACGGCGTGAGTTGAGCGAATCTCGCGATATGCTACGCAAGCAACTCGGATTGGATGAGATAGTTTTCGCCTACCCCTTCGGGGGAGAGACCGACATCACGGCCCGGGTACGGGAGCTGGTAAAAGAGCTGGGCTACGTCGGGTGCTTTTCCGCACACGGCGGCTACATCAAGGGAGCTGTGGATCCGTACGATATTCCTCGCGTTGGCATCTCCTGTAACTTTACCATGGCTGCGTTTCGAGCTCGGCTCGAAGGCTTCCGCCGATAGCAGATGCCGCGTCTGACGCCCTGCGGTTCGTGCCATCGTGTCGGCCGGCGAAAACGCTTGCGTGGACATTTCGCCAGCATTACCTGAATCGCGCGCCGGACTTACGCCCATGGCAAGCACGCAAAGTACTGCTCTGATGGCGCGGTGCGCAGCTTCGCTACAAGCGCCATAAGAAAGGGGCATTTCCATGTTTTTGCTCGCCAGGGGTACCCATCGGATGGTCATGCGTCACCATCCGACAATCGGACATATTTGGGTACCCAATCAGTTCGCGAGAGTACCCCACGAGCGCGGCGGATACGTTGTTCGAACCAATGGCCAGGGATTTCGCTCAGATACCGAGTTCCGCAAACAGCGCGGCAAGAAACCGCGCATCTTGTTCTTCGGAGACTCGGTCACCGCCGGTGACGGATGTAACAACGACGAACGTTTCCCGGAGGTTGCAGGCAATCTGCTCGATGCCGAAGTATACAACTACGGCTTGTCCGGCTCTGGCACTGACCAGCAGCTTCTCATCTTTGAGGAATTCGCCAAAGATGTCGACGCCGACCTGATAGTCATCGGGATCACGATCCATAACATCGAGCGAATCAAAGCGGCCTACCGGCCGACTGTCGATCGCGTCACCGGACATCGATTACTCGTCCCGAAGCCCTATTTCACACTCGACGACGGCGGCGACCTTCGGCTGAACAACGTGCCCGTGCCAATCGATCGGCCCGAGGATACCGGCTCGATGCAACGCGTACACCAATCGCAGGCGCATCGCGAAGCCAATCCACAACTCAACTGGGCGTACCGGATGGCGGATGCACTCCGCGCGACTCCGCGCTTGGAGAAAGTAGGCCGCTTTCTCTCACCGATTACGAAGGATGATCACACGGCGCTGCGTGCCTTTCTGTTGCGTCAGACCCGGTTCGATCCCTACCCGGAATACCGGGATCTTGCGAGCGAAGGTGGGCGCCTGATGAATGCGATCGTTCAGCGGTTTGTCGAAACCGCTGAAAAACCAGTGCTGATCATACCCATCCCGGATGAGCACTATTTCCTGACCGGACTGAAACCAGGCTATCAACAGTTTTTCGAGCGCTTCGCTGGCGGCGAGCGGGCAATCCATGTGGCAGATATGACGTCGCCGCTGAGAAATCTGACTTTCGCCGAGCGCAAGCGGTTGTACTTTGAGTACGATCCCCACTTTTCGCCATACGGCAACCAAAAGGTCGGCGAAATCATCGCAGATGAGATCCGCACGCGCCGGCTGCTCCCCGGAGCTCACAGTGCTCGCCCGATCGCCGCCGCTGCGCGCACCAAGCCCGACGGCGACATGCACATACTCGGCGTCTCATGCTTCTATCACAACTCGGCCGCAAGTTTGATCACGGACGGTCGGATCGTTGCGGCGGCAGAGGAAGAGCGTTTCACGAGAATAAAGGCGGACCGCAGGTTTCCCGCCAATGCCATCAACTATTGCCTGGAGCAAGCAGGCATCGATGTCAACGATCTGACGGCCATCGTATATTACGATTCAGTTGCGTTGACCTTCGAACGCCTGATGAGCACGGCCGTCGAAGTCGCAGAGCAGGGCCTCGATTTGTGGACGCGCATGGTGCCCTCGTGGTCACAGTACAAGCTCCACGTGCCGCGGCTCATTCGTCGATATCTCAAGTATGACGGTTTGGTTTTACAGGATCTCCACCATCGGTCGCACGCTGCCAGCGCGTTCTATCCGTCACCCTTTGCCAAGGCCGCCATTCTGACTATCGATGGCGTCGGCGAGTGGGCAACTGCATCGATCGGCGTCGGTGAGCTCAACAAGGTCGAGCTGTTGAAGGATATGCGATTTCCGCATTCTCTGGGTTTGCTGTACTCCGCCTTTACGCAGTTCATCGGTTTCAAGGTAAATGATGGCGAGTACAAAATGATGGGGCTGGCCCCGTATGGGAGGCCGGAGTTCGTTGACACGATACTCGAGCACATCGTCGATCTGAAGGAAGACGGTTCAGTTGAACTCAACCTTGAACACTTTGCTTTCGTGACCGGCGCGACCATGACCAATGACAGCTTCGCTGCATTGTTCGGTGCTCCGCCACGCAAACCCGAAGACCGGATTACTCAACGCGAGATGGATATCGCCCGCTCTGTCCAGTTCGTAACCGAGGAGGCGATGCTCAGGATGGCACGGGAGGCCAGGCGGCTAACAGGAGCAACTGAGCTGTGCATGGCCGGTGGAGTTGCGTTGAACTGTGTCGCAAACGGTCGCATCCTGCGAGAAGGTCCGTTCGAGCGCATCTGGATTCAACCCGCGGCTGGAGATTCCGGCGCGTCCTTAGGGGCCGCGCTGGACGTCTACCACAGCTACTACGAGAAACCACGACGGCTTCCCGAAGACGATCGCTCCATGCAGCGAGGATCGCACCTTGGGCCACAGTTTTCGGACGATGAAATCAAAGCATTTCTGGAAACTTACGGTTACCCGTATCGAGAGCTCAGCCCGGAGGAACGACCGGACGTCATTGCCGAAACGTTGGATGACGGCAAAGTCGTGGGGCATTTTGCCGGCAGAAGTGAGTTCGGCCCCCGCGCACTCGGCTCTCGATCGATACTGGGTGACCCTCGAGACCAGGAAATGCAGGTTACGCTTAACCTCAAAGTAAAGTATCGTGAGTCGTTTCGTCCTTTTGCTCCGGTGGTACTGGCAGAGCGGGTCGCAGATTATTTCGAGCTCGATCGAGAAAGCCCCTACATGCTGATTGTTGCCCCGGTGAACGAGGCGCGGCGACTACCGTACGATCCGGGTGAAGGAGAAGATCTCCTCGAAAAGGTACGTAGAGCGCGCAGTGACCTTCCGGCAATTACCCACGTAGACTACTCGGCACGAATTCAGACAATCGCGCATGACGACCACGCACCCTACTACGACGTCCTTGAAGCTTTCCAGCGACGAAACGGGTGCGGGGTGCTCGTAAATACGTCATTCAACGTACGGGGCGAACCCATCGTAAACACGCCCGAGGACGCATACCGATGTTTCATGCGCACCGACATGGATGTCCTTGCATTGGGTAATTGCCTGCTACAAAAGCAGGAGCAACCTCGGTCGACGGAACGCAAGGGGCACCTGGAAGGTCAATCGCGCCCGCCGAAAGTCGACGACGAGCTGGTCGCCTCGCTGGTCGATGTGTGGACGCATCAATTTCTTCCTCTGGTTCAGCAGTGGAAGTCAGATCAACCCGCATTTTTTGGCGGCCAATTCAAGCACGTTGCATCGCGCTGGCATGACCATACGGACTCAGCGGTGTCCGCAAATGTGTTCGACTACCCGCAAGCGCTCCTTGATAGAGAGGTCGACGCGCAAAGCAGTGCACAAGCGATCGTCGATCGCTGGACGAATCAATCCCTGGCCCGGCTGCTCAAGCCGATCGTCGTCGAGATAATCGCAACAGGATGTTCGCGCGCCAGCAAAGACGAGTTGGTCGAAAACGTTTCGGAGTCGATATACGTAATGTTCTAGGGAACGAAAGTATTCCTTCGGCACAATTGCGGTCGAACCTCGCGCATGGACAACAACTCTGCTGGCAAAACGAAAAATCGGGTGCATACAGCCCGCCACCTGTTCGTGATCCTGGTCTTCACATTCGGACTGTTGGAAGCTTCGTTGCAACTGTTTCCACAAGTTGTCAGCCTGCCCTTGTTGTTTCACTTTAATCCGGAGCTACGAGAACGGTTGGCAGCCAAACGAGGGCTGCAGACCAAACTGGATCGCGTGCAGCTCGAGCGCACCGATGGTGGACCCCCGCTTTGGATCTGGAAGCCCAACGAAAACGTCAATCGCAACTACAGAGATGAGAATTCTGTGGCGGTGGTAAAGATGGATCAGGTCGGGTTTTGCAATTCGCCACCGGACTACTATGACAAGCCGGAATTCGACGTCATCGTCATCGGCGATTCCTTTACCTGGTGCGAGGGCGTGGCTGCGCATCAGACCTGGCCGAACATTGTACGCGAGCAGATGCGCGTGAGCGTTTACAACCTCGGCATGCCGGGGGTCGGGCCCTACGAATATCTGCAGATCTTCGAACGCTTTGGTATCGAAAAGTCACCGAAGCTGGTCATCATGAACATTTACGAAGGCAACGACCTGGGTAGCGCCGCCGGGCACGAAAGATATGCGAAGTCGACGCAAACCCGGCCAGTCACGGCGAACGGCCTGCGAGGCGCGTATCAAAAGATCAGAAACTCCTATGTGTTCCAACACTCCATCGTTTTGAACCTGTTGTTCGCCATAGCGAAAACGGCTTATGCCTGGTCAGCTGGCGAACGAGACGTGTCCTATCATTACGCCATCAGAACAGATGACGGACAGATCCCGTTTAACATCGAGAACACCGATCTAAACGAAGTGACGTACGCACAAGCGCTGCAACACGGTGAGATTGCAGTGGATTCTCTGGGACCGCCGCTGCTGCGATTCCGGGAGATCGCCGAAAACGTGGGGTTCACACCCGTAGTGATGTACTCCCCCTCGGCGCATACAGTTTATAGCAGGCACGTCATCTTCGACGATCCTGAGGTAGGCAAAGCTGTCGTTGCGCACTCGCTGGAGATACGCCAGTTCTTGAAGCAGTTCACGGCGCAACACGGTCTGATATTCCTGGACCTGACGCAGCCGCTGCAGGCAGCCGCCGAGCCTGTGTCAGTACACCGGCTGCACTACTTCCCTTACAACCTGCACTACACCCAGTTCGGCCATCGGGCCGTGGGTGAACTGGTTGCCGATTTTTTGATCAACCTCATCCCACAGCATTGATTGAGCGAGCTGCTGAGCCTGCAACGGTCTTGAGAACGGCGCCGAGATTGTTGCTTTGCGACGATACACCGACGAGCAATTTCCGTGGTCGTCCCAACCGTCCAACCCAGATAGGCACAGGTCCTCGGCATGGGGCTGTCTGAGAAACAGTGTGTCATCAGATTGAGACTTTCGTCTACCACAGCTTCGAATGTGTGAGTTATACTAATAATGCGATAAGTCCCATGGACAAGGACAGACGTATGCGAATATTGCAACTCCTGGTAAGTGTTATTCTGGTCACGGCGTCAGCGTCAGCGTTCGCCTACGGACCTTTCGACTACACGAACCCTATCCACGTCCGCGATAAACTGCCGATAGTTGAGAAATGGCACTTCAATGCAGACGTCGAGGGGCTGACTGGCACCATGGCTGGAGGTGATATTGGTGGGCACCTCTGGTATGTGATCAGGTCATTCCCAAATCATCACAGGGCGCTCTCGTCAATGGCCAGATTGTGGCGCCAACACATGCCGAAGAATCAGATCCCCGCTGGAGTAGAGCCGCATCGTACGCCTGAAGTTTTGTTCGAACGCGCCATTGCGTTCGCGCCCCACGATGGCATGGTGCGCCTCTTGTACGGCAGTCATCTTCATAGGATCGGCGAGCTGGACAAAGCGCTGGACTTCTACGAACAGGCCGAAAAGCTCAAACCAGACTCCCCGGAATTGCACTACAATCTTGGGCTACTGTACACGGACATCAAAAGCTACGACAAGGCAAAAGAACATGCCATTCGAGCGTATAGCTATAACTACCCACTGCCCGGGTTGAAGAAAAAGCTCATTGCCGCAGGCGTCTGGTCAGAGTAGTCGGCGCCTGTCTACTCGAATGTTGGCGACTGTAACGATTCATCTATCACTCGCCTAACTCACCCGCCCACACGACAATCCTCCCTGGATCTCTTGTCCTAACCGCGCCTGGCGATTTGCTCGTCGGCGCCAAGATGTGCGGTCTACTCAGTCGGCAGGTGTAGTATGCGGCGTGTGGAGACGTTACCCAGGTGGCGAAAGTGGTTGATACTGACCACCGTTGTGATCGTTGTATGCGGCCTGCTTGCGGCCTTGGCCGAAGGGCTTGTCCGTGTACGGCATTGGATGCGGTATGGCAACTTATGGGGAATCGAGGACACTTATACCTTTGACCCGGAATCAGATCTTCGTACGCTGATTCCGGACAGTCATTTTGGGTCTATCCGCATCAACTCCCTGGGTTTTCGTGGTCCGGAGCTGGAAGTGCCGAAACCGCAGGGGACGATTCGCTTCGCGTTTTTAGGCGCATCGACAACTTACTGTGCCGAAGTCAGCAGCAATGAAATGACATGGCCCCACATGGTGTGGCAAAGGCTGCAGCAGCGTTGGCCGGGCGTAGAGTTTGACTATGTGAATGGTGGTGTGCCGGGCTATGGTGCCAGCGCGTCGTTGCGAAACCTTCAGTTCAACATAAAGAAATTGGAACCTGACGTCATTGTAATTTACCACGCAGTCAATGACTTGTCGGGTAACAGTTTTGAACAGGCAGTTCGGCGCGGGCTGGCCCAACAGCAAACAGAAAAAGAGCTCAGCTGGCTATCGAGGTACTCGCTGCTTTCGTATCTCGTCGAGAAGAATATGAGAATTCTGACGCAGCAAGCCAGGGCAACCGATGCGGAGAAAAAACTGAAGGTGGATGCCGAAGAACTGGCAGCGCCCTTCAGGGCCGACCTCAAGTTGTTGACTGAGGCAAGCCGGAAAACATCGGCCCTTGTGGTTTTGACAACTTTCGCGCACCAACTCAGGCGTGATCAAACTCCAGAGCAACAGGTCGAAGCTGCCGTTACAAACCTGTACACCATGCCATACATGTCAATTGATGGCTTGTTGGGCGGATACGAGTCCTACAACCGAGTCATTCAGGAAGTGGCGGCCGAGACGGGCGCGCTGCTCATCGGCAACGAAGACAGCATTCCGGGTGACCGTGTACATTTTCACGATTCAGTGCACTTTACAGATGCCGGCAGTGAGGCCATGGCTGACCGGGTCGCTGATGTCCTGACAAGATCCGGGGCCGTGGAGCGCCTGGTCACGACCGGTGTCGTGTCCCGGCAGTAACAGGCCATATTTGAAGAATGGTGTATAGTCTTGCCCACCGCCCCTCGCGGCACGCGAGCCTACGCGGTTGCAGCACCGGTACTACGGGTCGCTACGGGCGCCGCTTTGACAAGACAAGCTCGAGCTCCTGGGCGGCTTGCGCATGACCTGCGGCTGTCCAGTGGATGTCGCGCGGGAAATACAGCTCGGCCCCTCCGGCAACACTGCTAAAGGCTGACAGCAGCGAATGGCAGTCTATAACCCGCTCCGCGCATAGCGTGAGCACCCGTTCGTCGATTTCCGAGCGGCCTGCTAGCGCACTATCCTGACTCGGAATCAGGGCAACAACGAACGCCGCATGGGCGGCCTCGGCGTGCTCGCGCATGCGAGTGAGCAACTCCGCAAGAATCAGATGCTGGGGGCATCGCTCGGCAGCCTTCATGTCTTCCTGCAAAAGGGTGCGCAATTCGTCCGCTTTGATCATCTGATATATGCGATTGTTGAGAAAGTTGTACAGATAGCTGTGCTTGTTGAGTGTCAGCGCGAACGGAACCGGCAGAATGAAACGCTGGAAGCGCTCGGCAACGAGTTCCCGCACTATTTCGATGCCACCGGCGGCCGACTGTGCGTAAGGCCTTGGCCCGAAACCAGGTGAGTGCGACAAACAATTGTCGCTCAGGTCGTTTTCGTAGAACATAAGGAGCACAACGTCCGGCTCGAAGCTCGTGCCCTCGGTCTCCAGCAACAGATACTGCTGGACCGTGCCATAACCACCCACCCCGGCGTTGAGCACCTCTGTGTTCTCCATCCGGGTTTCGAGAATGGCCGTGAAAAGCTGCTCTTCGGACACCTGTACCCCCTCGGTGAATGAATCGCCCAGCACCAGCACGCGAAACGACCCGGACGAGGATCGGCGTGGACGCTCGGGGCCGCGAAATCCGTAGCTGTTCTGGCGTACCAGAACGGATTCGCCGTACTCATTGATGAAGGTCTTCTCGCGCCCGCTGGCGTGCCGCCAGCCGAGCGTATCGTCGAGTACCATCATCTTCGGAAAGTAGAGGGCCGAGTAGACTCGTACGGCGCCTTCGAGCAGGAGCAGGCTGAGTACCGCGATGACAGTCAGACTGACGGTGGCTTTTGTCACTTTGCGCATCTTCGTTGACTAAGGTGATCGCGCCCGAAGCGGGGCCGAAAATCATAGTATTATCAGTACTATCCTGCAAAGTTGCGCGGTTCGTCACTGCTCCACGTTCCTGTCGCTGTAGAATTTCGATTGTGGGCCCGTTCTGCGCCGTCAACCGGTCGTCCGTGCGTCGGATAATACTAACCCACATGTGTACGCTCTTCTGCCGCCGGCACTACACAATGTGCGCCAATACAACGAACAGGAACATCAATGTCGACTGGACGGGCCATGCAGCTCTGACCAAGACGATTCCAGAGCTTGATCTTCGCCCCCGGACGAGGGGCTGATGCCCAAGGGTTGCACGTGGCCAGTCTAGGTAAAGGCAAGATACTCAGGAATCTCTACTCTCTGTCGATCGGCAAGTTGGCGGCCGACTTGGCCGCGTTTGGCCTGTTTGTCGTCATCTCGCGGCAGTTCGGCGAGGAAGGGGTCGGGCAGTACTCTTTCGCGATGGCTCTGACCGGCTTCCTGATGGTGTACGCCGATTTTGGGCTCGAATTTCTGTCGACGCGCGATCTGAGCCGTCTGCCTCACAAGGAACTCGCAGCCTACATGGGACGTGTGGTTGCCGTGCGCATTTTTCAGACGCTCGTGACTGTAGGCACGCTCGGCATTCTTTGCTCGGCGTTACCATATTCCCGAGACTTCATCTTCGTTATTTTCGTAGTCGGCCTGTTTCAGGTCCTCTATACGGGTGTCGATGGGCTTGCGGCTGTTTTCATTGCAAGAGAAGAAATGTTCACTGCCGCGATGCTAACGGCTACTTTGCGTATCATGGCCGCCCTCACAGCCGCTGCCTTAATCATTCTGGGCGTTGAACTCGGATTGTCACTGATCGTCTTCCCCGTATTTACGGCTCTCCAGCTAGGCATTGCCTACAGGATGGTAAATCGGCGAATCGGATCCATCAGGCCTTACGCTACTTTCGCAGAGATCAAAGACATGATGCGAGAGGCATTGCCGTTTGCGGTCTCCGAGTTTCTGCGACAGCTTGGGACGCGTACGGATGTCGTAGCACTGGGTCTGCTGATCGGCGCTGCCGCCGCAGGCGTCTACAACGCAGCATTCCGAATTATCTTCATGTTGTCATTGTTCTCATATCTCGCAGGCGTGGCGATATTTCCGGGGATTTCGCGGCTGTTCAAGAATCATCCCGCGCAGATGTGCGTGCTTTATTCCCGTTATCTCGGCGTCGCGATTCTCGTCGGGATCCCGGCCAGCGTCGGTCTCGCTCTCATTGCAGATGAGCTCATCTTGATCATTTTCGGCGACGCGCTCGCCGCCTCCGGACGCGCTCTTGAGGTCTTGGCTGTGCTCGTTCTATTCGCTGCTGTCAAATTCATGATGCAGATGTTTATGATGGCAGGCGAGCGCCAAAAGCTCATGGTTCGCAGCCAGTGGATTTCGGCGACTGTCTGCGTAGTGGCGCTGCTGCTGCTGATTCCTCGATTTGAAGTACTTGGCGCCGCCGCCGCCGTCATCACATCGGAGTTCATATTGATCGTGCTCTATGCCAAGCATCTAAGATCCCTAGTCGGACTCCCCCGCGTCGGACACCGGCTTTTTGTGGCAGTAACCGGCGCCCTTGTGGTCGCAGCCGTAGTCGAGTATCTACAGCCCCTTTCGATCGCTGCCATGATTCCGCTGGCGGTGCTTGTCTACTGCCTCATCGTGCTCTGTTCCAGAGATATCAGGCACAACGAGCTGAAGTTCTTCGTCGAATCGATTCGTCGCTAGCCCGCATTTCTCACCACGGGGCGAGATGATCGCGCCGAGATTCGAATTCACAAGGCACTACTGATCGAGCGGAATACGGGCTGTATTTCCGTGTGAAGAAAATTCGTTGTGGATTCAAAGATCAAGCCAGCGCCGTCATCGTGGTGAGAAATGTGGGCTGGCTCCCTGCGAATCGTGCGGGCCCTCTATCTCGCAAGCCCCATCTCTCTCAACTCCTCCAGGTGCCGCAGCATGATTTCTACAGGGTCGTGATTTAGTACAGGCACCAGGCTGACAGTTTGATCAGTAGCCATCCTCGGTAGACGAGGTTTGTATATCACTATCTCTTTTTGTGTTTTCTCCAGAAATTCGCAGAGCGTTTCCCCCGCTCTTTTGGCCGCCGCATACTCACCCATCGCAGAAGGAAGTTCATCCACAGCGACGGACGACGGGTAAAACACACACATGAGCTCAGACGAGACAGCGCGAATATCACTTACAGTATTCGCAAAGCCTGTTACATAGTATTCGCAAAATCTATTGAACAACGTCGGTGAGAAGGATCCTTTGCTGGATGCAAAAATATGGGGCGTAGCGAAATAGTATACGTGTGTGGGATGCCATCCGTCTTGTAATTGCCGCGACAATTCGGGATGCAAAACATCACAAGCAATACTTTCAGCACAGCCGCCACTGGCAACGATTTCTTCGACTACTTGCTGAGCGTCATGCTTGCCTTGATGGTAGGTCAATTTCACTTCTGCTCCTCCTGCAGCCAGGAGTTTTGCCGTCACTTCTCCAAGCCCTCTGGATCCTCCAACAATCAAGGCCCGTTGCTGGCTGAAATCCGGCGTTTGAGAAATCAAATCGGCAATTCTGACTTGCTGCTCTGGAGCCGGTCTTCGGAACGCCTTTATTCTCCCCTTCATCCCGGGAGCTGCAACGGCAATGGTAGCCAGATTGAATCGGGTATCATAGTCTTCGACTTGATACCGCATCGTGTCAGCGTCGCCCGCGCCGCCCGAGAAATTGAGCTCCAATTCGGAATATATCGAGTGCAAACCCGGGCACTCCATACCGACCAGGCGCGTGGTCGTGAGTATCTCGGCAATCTGCTGCAACGGCAGACACGCTCCCACGCCAGAAAACACTTTGCGTACCGCGCCGACATCCAAACCTGTTCGCAACTGACCGGACGCGTCCTGTATCTCTCTCGCGGATAGCTCCCTGCAAGTCTGTCGCTCTGGCGGTGGTCCTGGCGCGGGGTTTGGAGCATGCTGTATTGAGGGAGCCCAGTCGAATTGAGTTACCGTAGCCGCCGAACCATCAGCTATCAACTGAATCTCCACATGTCCCTGACCTTCCGCGACCAACATGTAAGTTACTTTTTCTCTTACCCCAATAGGTTTTCGAAAGGAAGCTTTGATGGAGCGTAGCGTTATGCTTCCAACATGGTCTTTCAGCCAAATGTCCAACGCCCACAACAAAGAGTGGATACCGTGCACCACTGGTCGACCAAAAATCAGTCTCCGTGCCGCGATCTGATCAACGTGCAACGGGTTGTAGTCGCCGGACAGTTGGGCAAACGCCGTTTGATCCCTGGATGAGAATATTCGCTGACTCATGTGGGATTAGTCACTCAACACCATACGTTTACTTGTCCGGACAACGGAGCCGGCTATCGCGCCCAGGTAGTCACTGAGCAGCGGCACTTCGATTTGCGATGTGAATTGATTTGCGCATACCTGTGTAACCGTTTACGTCAACGTGGTTACCCCCCGAAGTGCAGACACATTCCCTCTGTCCGAAGCTTAGACAGTCGAAACTCCTGCACATTCGCGAAAACTTCTACCACCCGCTCTCCTTCATTCACTCAATCCCCACGTCCAATTCGTTTTTTATGCGATCCTTCGTTGACCAGACCTTTGGCAAGCATTAGATCCAATACGGACTCGGTAGCCAATTTGTAACCTTTGAAACCGCAGTGAGTGTCGTTGGGCAGATAGAGGTCTACTACATCCTCGTTCAGCGCTTCTTCAAACCGGCTTAACGTATCCGCAATAGTCAAATCCGGGTCATTCTGTAGATAGTGCAGCTTGCTCATCGTCGCGTAACGCTCGTCCACCAGGTAGCGTGCATAAGCGGTCGATTTGTCGGGAAACACCAGTGCTACAAATCGGGTTGTGCCACCCTCCTCGACCTTGTGCTGAGTATTTAGCAGGCTGCATCTGGCGATCTCGATATCTGCTAGAGTCTGATCCAGCTTCACGAAGTCGTCGAGATATACGAGCAGATCCTGGCTGTTTCTGCTCGAGAAAAGATCATCGCGGCTCAAGGCAAGCCTTCGCGTTTCTGTCGTATTTATGTTCAGGATATTTCTGATAGCCGCTTTTTTGACGAAGTTGACTGCCTCATCAAAAATGATGTGACCACCGCCCGATGAATTTTGACCACGACCCTCGTAGCGTGTGGTGACTTCTTTAGCAGCAATAGCTATCGGTTTCGCCACACTCGACCCCTCTCGGTTCACAAGCTCCGCACAGTCACGATTTCTTTCAACAACGTTGCGTTCGACGGATTGATAGATAAAAAACGATGGCGGCCATCGTTTGAACGACTCGAACTGTAAGAGATCATCCACATTGTATCGAATGAGGCTAAAGGAGATCAGAGACAATCCCGTTCGAGCCACGAAATAGTTCTGCCAACCGTTCAACTGATTGTCGGAAAACGAGTCACCGAGCACCACTACATCGTAGTAGCGGTCATATTGGCTCAAATTGTCCGCCATCATGAACAGCGGTTTCGGATACACTTCTTGTGGTTCGTTCCAACCGTAGTGATTCTCCAGATATCCGCCCAATCTGGTTAACTCACCGCTGATCGGCTGCATATAAATGGAAATGATCAGTATGCTCAAACCGACAACTACAATCGGTCCCAACACGATCGCGTTATACCTCGTGAACATCTCGACCTTAAAACTGGTAGTACAAAAATTCACTGATGCGATCCATACTGAAAACGGACCAGACTGCAGCCGTCACGACGCATACAGCAATCCACGGCACGGGTTGCCACTGCGGCAGAGAAATCAGGCCCTGCTGCTCTTTACGCTCATAGATATCGAGACCGGGGGCATAACGACCCATTAGTTGATGAGTGTTTGGCAGCCCCCAGACTACGACAAACGAAAAAGCGAACAAGGCAAGTTGTTCGGCGCCCCCAAAATAGGGCACAGCGTTTTCGAAACGCCAACCGACCGCCTGTAACCAATATCCAAGCGGCGCGAGCTTGTTGAGATAGTCGAAGTAAGCCGGTGGCAGTATAAAGCCGTTGGCGCCCGCCATCGCCTGGAGGATGGAGCTCGCGGCCGCGAAGCTCTCCGCCCTGAAGAATACCCAGCCGACGACAACTGCGAGGAAAGTGATCAGGCAAGCTGTCGCCCTTCCCCACCAACTGCTGGTGGTGCTACTGAAGCCGTACCGCCGCCACGCGTGATTAGTCACGAGATAAAAGCCGTGCAGCCCGCCCCAGGCTACAAATGTCCAGCTCGCGCCGTGCCATAACCCGCCGAGCAGCATCGTAATCACTAAATTGAGGTACCGGCGAGTCACTCCCCTCCTGCCACCTCCCAGAGGAATGTAGAGATAGTCCCGCAGAAAGCGGGACAGTGTAAGATGCCAGCGGCGCCAAAACTCTATGATGTTGACGGCTTTGTATGGCGAAAAAAAATTGAGCGGCAACTGTATGCCGAACATTCTGGCCAGTCCGACAGCCATATCCGAATAGCCCGAGAAGTCAAAATACAGTTGGAACGTGTAGGCCAATGCCCCTGTCCACGCTTCAAAAAACGTCAGTACTTCACCGCGCGCTGCGGCATCGAATACGGGCGTCGCGTACAACGCCACGCCGTCCGCTATGACAACCTTCTTGAAAAGACCGATGAAAAATATTGTAAGCCCGACAGCGATGTGCTCATCGTTGAGTCGGTATGTCGACCGCTGCGCAAACTGCGGCAGCATCTCGCTGTGATGCACGATGGGGCCTGCAATGAGCTGGGGAAAGAACGTCACGAACAAGCAGTAACGAAGAAAGCTATGCTCGCCGGCGCGTCCCCTGTACGCATCCACCAGATAGGTGATCTGCTGGAAGGTGAAGAAAGATATCGCCAGCGGGAGGACGATAGAGACCAGGTTATAGTCCGTATTCCGTAGCCAGGCCAGGTTTTCGACAAAGAAATTGGCGTACTTGAAGTACGCCAGCACGCCCAAATTAGCCGCGATCGCTACTATCAGAACAGACTTGCCAGCGGCTTGGCGTCGTCTTCGCGCGCTCAACACCCTCCCGGCCGTGTAGTTGAACATAATGGAGCCGACGATCAGCGCCAGATAGGCCGGGTTCCACCAGCCGTAAAAAAACAACGAAGCAGCGACCAGCCACACGGTAGCGGCGTTGACATAGCCTCGCTTGCCTAGTTGATAGAAGCAAACCAGGGTTATCGGCAGGAATACGAAAATAAATTCGTAGGAATTGAAAAGCATACCTTATCGACAGGCGTCTCTTTTGTCAGTGAAGTGCAACTCGCATCCGTGCGTCGAAAGCGTTTCCGCGCGTTCGTGACTGCCTTGCTTTTTGAGCCATCTCTGACTAAGGCATGCGAGACTAACGTGCAGCTGCAACGCGAATCACAAACGGCGTGTAAGTTTGTACGTAATCGGCGCCAATACTCCCTTGCCGCCCGAGCCCGGCAAGGCGAACAAGTATTCCTCCTGCAGTCTGGCGACGGCGGTCGGGTATCCGCGCTCACCTGTTGTGCGGAAGCCCGGCGCCACGCCCAGATAGATTGTGTCATAGCCGCACTCCAGGGCCAGGCGAGCGCTACGCTCAGATGCCCCGAACCACGGGAAGCAAAAACTGTGGACGGTCTTGTTTAGCCGGCGCTCTATGTGTAACTTCGAATCGCTCAACTCCTCGGTCAGCGCGGTGCGTACCTGTGACTCGCTCTCGAACCTGTTCGAGTCGTCTTCTTCTTTGCGGCACGCGGCGGCAAAGCCATGAAGCTGCTTGCGCCATGTGCGTTGCTCGAAAAACGCTTTCCCTCCCTTGCTGCTCACGTACTCGGCGCAAGCGCTCCTGAGCGCGGGTGAATCTAAGTAGCGCGGCAGGCCCAACAGTCTGGGACTATGCTTATATATCGGATGCCCCAACACCTTGTCTCGCAGCTGATCACGCGCGCCGTCCTGGAACACAGGAATGTGGATGTTGCCGTAGTGATGGGTGTCGAAGTCCGGGTGTACAAAGTCGACAATTGTTGGAGAAACGCTGATCAACGAGTGGTACATGCCGTGCGATTGGAAATCGACCAAACCGCTATCGTGCATTATCTTGATTTCCTTCCAGTTACATAAGGGACTGTCGCTACAGTCGCGCCCTGCGGCATCGTCGGTATCTGTGATATTCGGGCCGGCAGCCTCACCTTCTTCAATCAGGCCAGGCAGGATAAAACTGACTATCCGCTGCTCATATTTTTGCAGCAAGGGGAACGCAACCGTCCATACCGAGGCCATACCGTCATCGAATGTAAGCACGATTTCCTTGCCGTTGTTGCTATAGCCTGGATCGCTGATTCGTTCATAAAGCTGCTCACTATCGAGAGCGCGGTAACCATTGCGTTGCAGAAAAGCGAGCTGCCGTTCAAAATCGGAATGTCGGGCAGAGTGCAGGCAAAAAACCGGAACATCTCTGAACTCTTTTCGACCGTACATGAACGACGGCATCTTTCCGGTAGCGAATGACACGGCTTCCGGTAGATTTTTTTTGAACGATTGTTGGAGCCTGCGCACCATGGCAGCTAGCTACCCAACATTTTTGTCAAGAGTAGTGTTGTAGGTATCAATAATTTTTGCTGCGCACTTCTCGATGTCATAGCGCTCGGAGGCCAGACGTCTTGCGGCGGTACCGAGACGCTCCCTAAGCGCCTGGTCAGCTAGCAAGTCGATAATCTTGTCTGCTATGTCTTCAGGATCTTGTTCTTTGGTCAGCAGCGCCGTAACTTGGTCTTCGAAAAGCTCGCGCAGGCCGCCTACATTCGTGCTGACGATGGGCTTACCCATTGCAAGCGCCTCCAGCGCCGCCAGGCACTGCCCCTCTGAGAGAGAAGGGATCACCACGACATCCAATAAGGCAAGCAATGCATGAATGTCTTTCCTGAAGCCCAGGAACCTGACATTCTCGCTGACGCCAAGTTCACCACTGAGCTTCCGCAGCGATGCTTCCTGGTCGCCGTCACCTACGATCAGGGCTACGATGTCCGGCAGGTTTTCTCGCAGGATGGGCATAGCCTTTATGAGGTAGTCGAAACCCTTTATTGGGTCCAGACGACCAACGCAACCGATGAGCGGCGTTGTTTCACTCACGTCCAGCTGGCGTCGCAAGGATTCCAGCTCTGTGGCCGACGGTGGCGTAAACTCGGTTAGCGGGATGCCGTTTGGTACTACTACGATGTCCTCCTCCCGCACATAACGGTAGCGTGTACAAAAGTCGGCTACTGCGCGGCTGATGGCACAGGTCGGGTTGTTGCTCGAGAGCAAGAAATCGCTGATCCTCTGTATTAGAGACACATGGTCACCCACCATGTGTTCGTGCAGCACTACAGGAGTGCCCGTCAAACGGGCGGCGAGACGGCCGAACGTCCACGCGCCATAGCCGTGCAAATGCACGACATCCGGTGACTGCGTCCTCATGATCCTGATCAGATCCGTCAACAGCCTGGCGTCAAACTTTGAGCGGCCCAGATAGTTGACCTCGATGCCGCGCTCCTCGAGATAGTCAGCCGCCTTGTCGCGGGCGGTTAACACGCACAGCTTGGGCTCATAGCCCATCTTTTCGAATACGGGGAACCACCACGAAAACATTCGCCCCACGCCGTGGATGCTGGATCCGCGCGCACTCAGCTTGTCACCGATGTGCAACACCGAACGTTCTCGCTCTTGATCTACCATTGACTGTCTGGGCGTTCAACAAGCCGGGAGACTGAGGTTGGCACGCTTTCTAGCCCGCATATCTCACCACGGGGCGAGATGATCGCGCAGAGATTTGAATTCACAGGGAATTTCTTGACCGAGCGGAATACGGGCTGTATTTCCGTTGGGGATCAAAAGATCAGGCGGGGGCTCGTCATTGTGTGGAGAAATACGGGCTAGCGCCGCTGAAACACAACTTTGGCGGGATTGCCCTGCGCAATGGCATTCTCAGGTATGCGGGCGGAAACCACCGAATTGGGAGCGACGATTGCGCCGTCGCCGATAACGGCACCGTCGATGACGCAGGTACCTGCACCGAGCCATACGTTGGCCCCAATCTTGATGCCACTCGAAGTCGTCCCCTGGAGCTGAATCGGCACATCCAGACGATCGTATCGGTAACTGTTCCCGATAATAGAAACATTCGGTCCTACCATTGTGTAGTCGCCAATCTCTATACCTCCTTCATCGGCAGAGATAAATACACACGTTCCCACTGACACATCACGACCGATCTTGAGGGGCCCGGTCGCCTTGAGCTTGGCAAATGAGGAGATCACGGTTCCCCGGCCCATCGCAATCAGCGGCGTTAGCTCGACTTCAGCTTTTGGGCTGACTTTGCACTTGTGCTTGTAGAGAAATACGGCAGTCACCACTGGCGACGGCACGAGGAATTTCCGCGCTATCCTTCCTAACGACATGCTGGCTAGTGCTCCGTCAAGGTGATATTGGTGGGTTCAGAGTTCCGCAAATGCGTCACTGCAAGGCGCAGTCCGCAGGGAATGGTTAGACTCTTGCCAAGGACTGCAACGCCGCAGTGGC
>JBPCXK010000793.1:0-5264 GCA_051008635.1 Gammaproteobacteria bacterium | reverse complement strand
TCATAATGCTGCTCGAATATCTGCCCAAATAGAAGTGGGTACCTGCGTTCTAACTAGCCCCTTTCTGAGCACGTTCCAACTTCCACATGTTACCCGATCGACCGGGCAACTCGCGACCGATACTGTTTAAAAACACTCGACATTTAATACGTCGAAAAACGATGTTCAAAATGGAGAACTACAGTGCACTACTTTCAGTTTTTACGGCTAGTGTATTCAGAAATGAACGTTGCTCGAACGGCAATTTATCGAAAGACACGTAGTGCCCATGAGCAGACCGTCATCGACGATGATTTCGAATCGATCCAGCTATCATCCTGCAAACATACAAAAGCTCGAAATCTACGGTTACTTAGACAACGCGGGACGGCGAACCGTGCCACCCTGCGTGGTCACAACCTATCGGCCAGCGAGACTGTCAGCAGATCATAGACGAAGCGGATGCGCAGACTGGTATGAAGCTCGCGGTGAGTGACGAGCCACATGGGAATGGGAAACGAGACGCGATCTTGCAGCACAGGGACCAGTTCGGGAAACAACCTTGCCGTATGGCGCGGAAGGATGCTGATGCCCAACCCCTGCCTGACAAGCTCGATGAGGGCGGTGCCGCTGGCGGTAGTGACCTTGAAATGCTCCGCCTTCAGCTCGAGGCCGGGCACATGCACAGTCGGCAAGAACCTCTCGATCGGTGACATTCCGACAAAACTCAATGTCGACAGGGCGTCCGCACTGGCTGGGTGACCGGCACGAGCCAGGTACGACTGCGATGCATACAAATGTGCCGATGAGCTGCCGACGCGTTTGGCAATCAGGTCGACCTGCTCAGGTCGCACATGCCGAATAGCGATATCAGCCTCACGTTTGATCAGGTCGCGAACGTCATTTGATGGAATGAGTTCGACGTTTATGTTCGGCGCCTCGTCGCGAAGCTGCATTAGAACGGGCGGCAACAAGTAGGTCGCCGTCATGTCCGTGGCTGTAATACTGACATGCCCCTCTATGGCCTGAGACTGCCCGGAGGCTGATAGAGACAGGCGTGCCGCAGCCTCGCCCATTGCGCGGACATGGTCGAGGAGCTCAATGCCAGCGTCCGTTAAGGCCATCGTACGAGGCCCGCGTTCGAACAGCGTAACGCCGAGATCCCGTTCCAGCGCGGTGACCTGACGACTAAGCGTCGGCTGTGTCTGGCCAAGCGCGCGTGCTGCAGCGGAAAGAGAACCCTCCTCGACAGTCGCGAGAAAGGCTCGCACCTGGTTCCAGTCGAATAATACGGCATTCCAGTTCATGCATTTATGTATACCAGATGCAGAAGAATAGGCAATTTCTATTCTCTTCCTGCATGCGTAGGATCGCCCGCATCGACTTCACCACTCGGCAGCACTCCGCGGCCGGCATTCGGATACGCAATGAACTTTACGATACAAATGCTGCAACACATCAGGCCGGATGCGGCCCTGAGGAGATCGGCGAGCCTCTGGTTTCTCGTGACGACCACAGGACACTGGATCTTTCTCGTTTATGTCATCGCGGTATTTGGCGCGGCCGCTCTCGAGGGGAACCTTGCGCTCTGGAACGATCGGATCACTCGGGGGCACGTCCCAGGCGACATGGTTGGCAACGTCGTCGTGGCGTCACATCTCCTGTTCGCGGCCCTCGTACTTGGTACCGGTCCGCTGCAACTGATCCCTCAGATTAGGTCCCGATTTCCAGCCACTCATCGCTGGGTCGGACGGATCTGTGTGGCCAGCGTGGCGGTTGCGACATTGGCAGGCCTGCACATGCTGTTTGCTCGTGACATCGGCAGCTGGTCACTCAAGACGGGCTTTGTCATGCAGGGCGCGCTGATCTGCCTGTTCGGCGTGTTCGCGGTGCGATACGCGCGAGCTGGCCAATACGATCGTCATCGGCGATGGGCGTTGCGCTTCTTCATGGTGTCGAGCATCGCCTTGTCGTACCGGGTGATCTTCATGATCTGGGTACTCGCTACCGGTGGCATCGGCATCAATCTTGAAACGGGCAAAGGCGCCTTTCTGGATTTCATGGCCATCGGCCAGTTCTTCCCACTCTTTTGTCTGGAAATCTACTTACGGTCCAAGGAGCACGGCAGCGCTCAATCCCGCTACGCAATGGCGGGCTTCCTTACCGTTGCGTCCATCGCCACTATGCTGGGAGTTGTCCTGTTGACCATTGGCCTTTGGTTTCCACAGGGCCAAGGCTGAATTGGCTAGAAGACCTATACTCGTTAGATACCGGAGATGCCAATGGCTCGCTCGCTAGGATTCTGGAACATGATGGCTGCCCGGTATGCACGCAAGCCAATCGAGGACGAAGAATCATACCAGCGGAAGGTACAAATCACCCAGACTTATCTCCGCCCGGATATGAAGCTGTTGGAGTTCGGTTGTGGAACGGGCTCCACCGCCCTGATTCACGCGCATTGTGTGCAGTCGATCCGTGCCATCGATTATTCGAGCAAGATGATCGCGATCGCGCGGAACAAGGCCCAGGCAGCTGGGGTTTCGAATGTGACGTTCGAGACCTCGAGCATTGAAGAGATGGCCGATCCCGACGGCAGCTACGACGCCATCCTTGGACTGAGCGTTCTACATTTACTGGACAACAAGGAGGCCGTGATAAAAAAGGTGTTCCGGCTTCTAAAGCCGGGCGGCTTGTTCGTCAGCAGCACGGTTTGCGTGGGAGATACGCAGGGACGGTTCAAGTGGATTCTGCCGATTGGTGCCGCGCTACGTGTCTTGCCTCTAGTTCGTGTGTTCACCGCTGAATCGCTGCTTGCAAGCCTTGCCAGTACGGGCTTCGACATTGACCACCAGTGGCGACCCGCCCCGGACAAGTCAATTTTCATCGTGGGGAAGAAGCCCTAGTTAGCCGCTTCCAAGTGAAGCTATCGCTGGACAGGAAAACCGCCAACCACGCCGACACAGAATCTTGCGGACTCCCCTTCACAGTAACCGTAAATTTTTAGGAGCACGAATGATCGGATACGTAACTGTCGGAACAAACGATTTTGAGCGCGCAGTTCAATTCTATGACGAGTTGCTAACGCCATATCGGCCGAACGGCTACCTTACGGAAAAGCCTCGGAAGGCGGCTTTGGGTCGTCAGCACTCGTTCGTCACACCGGTCCTTGTGCGCCTGCAATAAATCGTACACCGCCCCCTCGAATTTCGAAGTCGTGTTCACCGGGTCCGTACCGTGCCGTCGATTCCGCACACCCATCGGCAAACGCTTCCGCGGAGGGGTGGCGGCATGCGTTGGAGTCGTCACCGATGTCGTCGTCGATAATGTCCTGCGGCAGATAGCCACAAGACGGCACCGCCCGCCCGTCGCCACGCTGGAAATACCACTGCCCACGATAATCCTTATGCACCGCGTAGCCCTCCTCATGCACGAGCCGGTGGTGGCGGGTGCAAAGCAGGATCAGATTGCCGAGATCCGTCGCACCCCCCTGGGCCCAATGACGAACGTGATGGGCATCCACAAACCGCGTGTGCGTACACCCGGGGAAGGCGCAACCCCGATCCCGGGCCCACAGCGCACGCTTTATCGCCGTGCTCACCGTGCGCCGCTTGCGGCCAACACTCAGCGGCTCACCCCTGGCGTTATCGACCATAGACACCACCGTGCCATCGCAGGTCAGACGTTTCACCGCTTCCAGCGGCAAATCCGAGCGGCCTTCGCCTTGGGTCAGCGCGGCCTCGTCCACGTGGACCACCACCTGGTAGGCATCGGCGCTGCTCGAACGCCCTTGCGACGAACCCGAAAGAGACGCCCTGGCCAAGCGCACCAGCGCATCGGCCCGCTGGGCCGCAAACGAGACCGACGCGAACTCCGGGCCATTCCCCGCGCCGTCCTCCTCCATGGCCTTGGCGAGCGCCTGCTCGATCAACTCCCCCTCCTCGATCGGCACCTCCACGGTGAGGGTCAGGGTGCCCCGTTCCGGATTCCGCCAGCTTTGCAGGGAGCGGCCACGATGAACGCGATTGGCTTCACCCGTCGCCTCAGGATGGACATTACGCAGTTGCCGACAACGTTCCTCGACCCGCGCCGCCGTGGTGGTCATGGCACAGTCCCGAAGCCGGGCTTCGTTGTCCACGTTCGCCACCCGGGTCAGGGCCCGCACCTTGGAATAAGACAGCACGCCTTGAGAAAACACGGTGGATATCTCGGGCAAGCCTTTTAGCGCATGAGCCACCCGCACCTTCTCGCGGGCGGCGCTCAGGCTGATATCGCAGCGCCAGTGCAGCCACTCGGTACAGGTGGACAAGCCCCATTTGAGAAATCCGGCGCGTTCGTCGAACTCCCGGACGAGGGTGAGGAGCTCATAGTTCGCGGCGTTGATTCGGGCACACAGGTTGACGATGGACTGGTCGAGCTCCTCGATGGCGAGGGAGCGGTCTTGGGCGGCGATTTGCCGGTTCATGGGTCTTCCCTGAGTGGTTTATGAATACTGTTATTATATACAGTTTTTCGTATTTTCTCAATGTTTTTCAGGAAGTTAATCTAGATTCAACTAGACTGCTGTCCCTCCAACTATATATACATATAAGAAGTTGTCGTTGAACGCGCCCAGAAACTGGGTCAGAAAAAACGGGGCGGAGCGCCGCTGCCGCAGCAGCGAGAATTGACTGTTGCCGCTCATTCCGGAAGCAGGTGGCGTACAAGAAAAACGCCCCTCATGTCAGCGGGACTGTATCGGCGCTGGCAGCACCTCCGTCATCCCGCGCAGGCGGGGGTCCATTTCGGCGCTCATACGTAAGCGCATCCAAAGTGGTCAATATTTCCAATAACGAAATGATACAGCACTAAGGACGGCTCGGTCGGCAATTCCCGCTTCGTATTTCACACTGCGCCACAGCCGCTCCACGAAGACGTTGTCGCGCCAGCTGCCTTTGCCGTCCATGCTGATGCGGATGTCTTGGGCTTGAGCACCGGGAGATATTTCAAAGCCGCACCTCAGCGCCCCCTCAGTAGTACACGATCTCTGGAGGCGGTTGCCAAGTTATGTAGTAGAATTGGCAGACTTACAACCGTAATGACGTCCAGGTCAGCTTCGCCTACAACGCCACCCGCCAGCGCAGCGGCATCTTCGACCATCACGGCACACAGGTGCTGTGGTATGAATACGAAGGCGATCGGCTGGTTGCGGTACGCGACAACAGCACGCCCACGCCACGGCGCGTGGAATACCGCTACACGGGCCAGCAGCTCACCGAAGTCATCGATGCCCTCGGCCGCAGTTGGCG
>JBPCXK010000792.1:0-5904 GCA_051008635.1 Gammaproteobacteria bacterium | reverse complement strand
CGATCGCACGTTTTACCTGATCAAGTGTAGCTTCTATGGGCACCACCGGCGCACTGCTTTGCTGTATCGCCACATCCGGATCCTTGAGCCCGTGGCCGGTTACCGTGCACACGATCGTGCTTTCCGCTGGCAGGCGCCCGTCCTCCAGATCCCGCATGATGCCGGCGATCGACACTGCGGAAGCCGGTTCGCAAAAAATGCCTTCCTCGTCTGCGAGCAGTTTCTGCGCGGCAAGGATCTCCTCGTCGCTGCGGGCCGCGAACCAGCCGCCTGATTCGCGCGACGATTCGCGCGCATAATCCCAGGACTGGGGGCGGCCAATACGAATCGCGGTCGCCAGCGTCTCCGGTTTGTCGATCATCTCGCCACGCACGAAAGGTGCAGCGCCCGCGGCCTGGTAGCCCAACATCACGGGGCGACTGTTGATCACCGCACCGCCGCCGTAGCGGAAATGCGCGCGCCCGTACGGATATGCGTCGCTGACATGACCGCCGGGCTCGGATGAGTATTCACAGTACCCCATCCAGTAGGCGGTGATGTTGCCCGCGTTACCGACTGGTAACGCGTGATAGTCCGGGGCGCGGCCGAGCTCGTCGATGATTTCGAATGCCGCGGTCTTCTGCCCGTGCAAGCGAAACGGATTGATGGAATTGACGATGGATACGGGCGTTTCCTTGGCAACCTCCTTGACCAGCCGCATGCCGTCGTCGAAGTTACCCTTGATCTGAATCACGACCGCGCCATGCATCATCGCCTGCGCTAACTTGCCCATGGCGATCTTGCCGTCCGGGATCAGCACGAACGCGGTGATGCCCGCGCGCGCGGCGTAAGCTGCCGCCGCAGCGGACGTATTGCCCGTCGAGGCGCAGATGATCGCACGGCTCCCTTCTTCGACCGCCTTGCTCACCGCCATGGTCATACCACGGTCCTTGAACGAGCCGGTGGGGTTCAGGCCTTCGTATTTGACGTAAAGCTCCACCGGCCTGGCGACACGGCTGGGCACCTTACGTAGCGGGATCAGGGGTGTGTTGCCTTCGGCCAGAGAGATCACCGGCGTGTCGTCGTTGACCGGCAGGCGCGTGCGGTATTTGTCGATCAGACCGGTGTAGAGCGGCATTATTTGAGCATCTCCAGCCGGATTCGCGTCACCTTACCCGTGATTGCCTCGAGCGACTCGATCCGTTCGATGGCCTGATTCACGTTACGTTCGAGCACCTTGTGCGTGAGCATGATAACCGGCACATCGGTCTCGCCCTCTGCGGGTTCCTTTTGCAGGATTGCCTCGATGCTGATATCGAGATCACCCAGGATACGCGTGACATCGGCGAGCACGCCCGGACGGTCGATGACACGCAGGCGCAAATAATACGCGGTCTCGACAGCCTCCATCGGCAGGATAGACAAATCCGATAAGGCGTCAGGCTGAAACGCCAGATGCGGCACGCGATTTTCCGGGTCGGATGTCAGCGCGCGCACGACATCCACGAGATCGGCTACAACAGCGGAGGCCGTTGGGTCGGCGCCCGCGCCGGCGCCATAGTAAAGTGTCTGCCCGACCGCGTCCCCGTCGACGAGAATGGCGTTCATCACGCCGTCGACGTTGGCGATCAGCCGGCGCTCGGGGATGAATGTCGGATGCACACGCAGCTCGATACCGTCACGCGATCGTTGCGCGATTCCGAGATGTTTGATGCGGTAGCCGAGCTCATCCGCATAGGCCACATCGTCCCGCGTGATGCTGCCGATCCCCTCGGTGTATACCTTCTCGAATTGCAGCGGAATGCCGAAGGCAATAGATGCCAGAATCGTAAGCTTGTGCGCTGCGTCCACGCCTTCCACATCGAAGGTCGGATCGGCTTCGGCATAACCCAGCCGCTGCGCCTCGGCGAGCACTTCAGCGAAGTCGCGTGCGTCGTCGCGCATGGCCGTGAGAATGAAATTTCCGGTGCCATTGATAATGCCGACCAGCCAGCGAATGGTGTTGCCGGCCAATCCTTCGCGGATCGCCTTGATGATGGGAATACCACCCGCGACCGCCGCCTCGAAAGCCACCATCACGCCTTTCTCGCGTGCGCGCGCAAACACTTCATTGCCGTGCAACGCGATCAGCATCTTGTTGGCCGTCACCACGTGCTTGCCGTTGTCGATGGCCTTTAGCACCAGATCGCGCGCGAGCCCCGCGCCGCCGATGAGCTCGAGCACTATTTCGACTCGCGGGTTATCGACCACTGCAGACGGATCGCCGGTGATCTGCATGGCGCTCGTGTCACAATCGCGCACGCGCCCGACATCGCGAGCGGCGGCCTGCATCACTTCGATGTCACGCCCGGCGCGGCGCGCGATTTCGTCGGCGTTGCGCGCCAACACATTGACCACGCCGCAGCCGACCGTGCCGAGCCCCAGCAGACCGACCTTGATGGGTTTCAAGATACGGCTCCATCGTTGCGCAACATCGCACGAATGCCGCGCACGGCCTGGCGGGTGCGGTGTTCATTTTCGATCAGGCTGAAACGCACATGATCGTCGCCATAGTCGCCGAAACCGATTCCCGGCGATACCGCTACCCTGGCTTCTCGCAACAATTTCTTCGAGAACTCCAGCGAGCCCATGTCTTTATAAAACTCCGGTATCGGCGCCCACACGAACATCGTTGCGGGCGGCTTGTCCACGCTCCAACCGGCGCCCGCGAGCCCGTCGCACAACACATTGCGGCGCGACAGATAAGTCTGACGGATCTGCTCCACACAATCCTGCGGGCCCTCGAGCGCCAGTATCGCTGCGACCTGGATGGGCGTAAACACACCGTAGTCGAGATACGACTTCATGCGCGCCAGGGCCGCGACCAGCGCGACGTTGCCACACATGAATCCGACCCGCCAGCCCGGCATGTTGTAGGTCTTCGACAAGGAGTAGAACTCGACCGCAACATCCGTGGCGTCGGCAACCTGCAATATCGAGGGCGGCTTGTAACCGTCGAACGTGATTTCCGCATAGGCAATATCGTGTACCACCCAGATCTTGTGCTCGCGCGCGATGGCAATCACGTCCTCGAAGAATTCGATATCGACGCACTGCGCAGTCGGATTCGACGGAAAGCTCAGGATCAGCATCTTTGGCTTTGGCCACGAATCGCGGATCGCCCTGGTCAGTCCCGCGAAGAAATCCACACCCCGCCCGATGGGCACGTGGCGGATGTCGGCGCCCGCAATCACGCAACCGTAGGGGTGAATCGGATATGCCGGGTTGGGGACGAGTACGTTGTCGCCCTGCTCGAGCGTGGCGAGTGTCAGATGTGCGAGCCCTTCCTTGGAACCAAGCGTCACGATGGCCTCGCGTTCCGGATCGAGCTCCACGCCGAACCGCTGCGCGTACCAGCTGGTGATCGCACGCCGCAGACGCGGTAGGCCACGCGACATGGAGTAGCGATGCGTATCGCCGCGCTGGGCAACCTCGACCAGCTTATCGACGATATGCTGCGGCGTCGGCCGATCGGGATTGCCCATGCCGAAGTCGATGACGTCCTCGCCACGCGCCCGCGCCCTGGCCTTCAAATCGTTGACGATGTTGAAAACGTACGGCGGCAAACGCCTGATTCTGGCAAATTCCTCGATCACAAGCGGCGGGCAGGCAGCAGTGCAAGGCGGCAAACCTTACTGGCGCACATGCAGGCTGTCAAATGCACACGTCCCGCGCGCAAGTATAATGAGAACATGCAAGAATCAGCCGGACGCATGACGTGAACATCACTCAGGACTTCGGGAACGCGACTTACCTCATACGTGGATACGACGCGCACGAGATCAGGATCAACGATTCGAGTTATACGCGCAGCGTGCTGATCACCCCGGATTTTCTGGACAGCGAATGGCCACCGCAGCGCGTGGAGGAAATTGCCACCAAGCACATAGAGGCCATCGCCGCGCTCAAACCAGAGGTCGTGGTGCTGGGCACGGGCGCGAAAATCAAATTTCCCGCGCGGGAGATCTCACATTTCTTTCTCGAGCGTGGCGTGGGCGTTGAGATCATGGACACACCCGCGGCATGCCGCACGTACAATATTCTGATGTCGGAAGGCCGCAATGTCGCGGCGGGGTTGATTGTCGGTGAGGCGGACGGCTAAACGAAGCGACGCAGAGGCGCGCAGTAGCTGGAAGGGTCGTCAAACCCTTTGCGCAAGCTACTTACGCGGTTTTCGTAAGCGGCTCCAGAACGAGTGTGGTTGCCGTTCGATCGAACCCTTAGCCTAACCCGGCCTAGCCCGCATTTCTCACCACGATGACGAGTCCTCGCTTGATCTTTGATTCCACAACGGATTTTCTGAAGGGGCTGGACATAGAGTAACCAGCTACGATAGCTACTCCTGCAACAAAATATCCTCGGAAAACCCCCGGCTTTCGAGAATCTTGCGTAAGCGCCGCAGTGCGTCCATCTGAATCTGACGCACACGCTCGCGGGTTACGCCCAGTTCGTTGCCGACTTGTTCGAGCGTCGCGCGCTCATGTCCGTGCAGGCCGAAACGCCGCACTACGACGTCACGCTGCTTGGGCTCGAGCTCTTTCAGCCATGCGTTGACATTGTCGACGACGTTCTCATCCTGCAGTTTGGCCGGAGGCTCGGCGTTGGTCTGATCCGGAATGATATCCAGCAACGGCCGGTCGCCGTCCGCACCGAGCGGCAGATCAACGGATGTCACGCATTCGCTCAAGCTCAGCAGACGCTTGACCTCGTCGATGGGTTTATCGAGCAGCCGCGCGGCTTCTTCGGCCGAAGGTTCGTGTTCGAGCTGTTGCGCCAGCTTGCGCGCAGCGCGCAGATAAGTGTTGAGCTCCTTGATGACGTGAATGGGCAAGCGGATAGTGCGCGTTTGATTCATCAGCGCGCGCTCGATAGTCTGGCGTATCCACCACGTGGCGTAAGTGGAAAAACGAAAACCTCTTTCGGGATCGAATTTTTCGACCGCGCGGATGAGTCCGAGATTGCCTTCCTCGATGAGATCGAGCAACGCAAGCCCGCGATTCATGTAGCGGCGCGCAATCTTGACGACCAGCCGCAGGTTCGACTCGATCATCTTTTTGCGCGCGCTTTCCTCGCCGCGCTGTGCGAGCCGCGCGTAATATACCTCTTCCTCTGCTGTCAGCAGCGAGGAGAACTCAATCTCGGAGAGATACAGGCGCGTGGCGTCGAAATCGCCATGCGCAACCTCGCCGGCGTCATACGTTTCAACGGCCTGCTCGGTGAGCTCTTCGCTGTCCGGCAGCCCCTCAGGTGGCTGCTCCGAAGGTTCCACATCTGGGTCGGAGGCAGAGACTTCTTCACGACTCGGCTTTGGCATTCCACTACCTTTTCTTTGGCAGAAGCTTCAGCGGATCGACAGGTGTGCCGTTGCGGCGAATCTCGAAGTGCAACATGGAACGATCCGCTCCTGAGCTGCCCAGCTCGGCAATCCTTTGGCCGGATTGAACAAAAACGCCTTCCTTGACGAGCAGCTTCCGGTTGTGCGCGTACGCACTCAGATACATGTCATTGTGCTTTATGATAATAAGCTGACCGTAGCCGATAAGTCCACTGCCACTGTACACCACCTTGCCCGGCGAGGCGGCCGTGATCAGCTGGCCGTGCCGGCCCGCGATGTCGATGCCTTTTCTGCCCGCACTGCCGGGCGAGAACTTGCCGATGACTTTGCCTTGCGTCGGCCACCGCCAGTGCAGCGGTTCGCCTCCCGTTGCGGCTTTTGGGGGTGGCGACGACGCAGGTGGCAGTTTTGTTACAACGGCCGCGGGCTTGTTTTTGCGCTTGTCTGGTTTGGTCCTGGCGATACGCGAGGAAGGATTCAACCTGATCTTCTGTCCGGGGTGAATCGTGTAGGGTGGCTCTATACCGTTCCAGGCAGCGACATGTTTGTAG
>JBPCXK010000791.1:0-3033 GCA_051008635.1 Gammaproteobacteria bacterium | reverse complement strand
AGTTTGTGATGGGTGTCCGGTCTGGTTAGTACAGCGGACGAGGTGTTCACGACACCGGGACTGAATGGTCACGATCGCTGCAGGCTGCGTTGAAATTGCGTTTCAAAAACCAGAACGAATAACTCCGACTCCAGATGCGGCACATTTGCCGCCACGTTGGACCCTTGATCTATGGGTTCTCGGATAGCCGCTGGACTTACATTCCGCACTTCGCGAGTGCAATTACTTGGCTTTTTTCGAGGGTTGCAGAAGCCGCCGTTAGCAGCAGGAGTACGCTTTTGTCGGTACGCCGAGCAAACGCAACACTTGACGTTGCAACTCGGTGAGTTGGGGTTTGAATGTTCGAATGTTGTTGCCTTTGTGCTGCAGTGTGTGGCGCTCGGCGAGACTGAACAAGCGAAAGATTTGTTCGCCCGTAGGGCGCCGAGTTTGTCGCTCTTCTGGATAGAGCGGCAGCTCGCTGATCTTCTCGCGTACCATTGCCCGGCGTAGTTCGCGCTCGATCAGACTTTGTACGAGCAGGGCCAGGAAATAGACCAAGAACAGCGCCTCGATACGCCCTTCATTCTTTAGCAACACAGGTGCGATCTCAAAGACAGTCTTAGTCTGCTCGAAGCGCTTTTCAATCGTCGGTTGGCGTTTGTGGGCTTCGAACACCTGCGTGTCGCTCAGCGTTCGGTCGTTAGTGAGCAGCGGATACATGCCGTCACTTTTGCGATCGTAGGCGATGTTGTCTTCGTCAACCTGCCATGCCAGGCGCCAAAACTTACGGGTCTTACGCACATAGCGGGTATTCGGACCAGGCCTGCCACGCGTGGCTTGGCGAAAGCTGTGTTGTTCATCATGGATGAGTTCGACCACCACATACCGGCTGACCTTGTTCACACCGATGATCTGCTTCACCTCAGCTTGAAGCTGCGCACGGGTGCGCCGCCTGGCGCGTGGACCGGCCAGCCGGGTCGCTAAATCATCCAACGCCTGGCCCGCCTGGGTGATGCGTTCGCGGCGGCTTTTCTCCTGACGCAATGCCAGCAGCGCGCTATACACCCACACTACTGGCCAACCTTCCTGCGATGGCAGTGCCACACGATAGGCCCACCAACGGTCGCGTGGACCACCGATGCGCCGCGGGTTGGCCTCGTCGCGCACCCGCTCCCATTCGGGTTCATGGGTTTGGATCCACTCACGAAACTCCGCGTCTTCTTGGCGCGCTCGCGGCAATACGCAAACGAACCGGCCGCCGCGACGCTCGATGTAATCCATGGGTTCACGGCTACACAGCTTGGAGTCTGCTACGTAGAGAAAATCGACGCCACCGGCTACCTGACGCAAGGCCTCCCAAGTCTGCTGGTGTGAGCGCGAGTCGCTGGCGTTGCCATGCTCGCAGCGAAACTGAACCGGTACACCGCCATCGTGCGTGGTCGTGAGAATAAATAACAGTTGCTTTAGATCGGGCCGGTGGTCCTTCGAATGGCCGTAAGTAATGGCTGGCGCGCGTTGGCCACGCAGTTTTCGCCCACACGCCTGGCGATATTGACCACACAAGCGCACCGTGGTCGAGTCATTGTGTAGCTCCTCAAACGCCACCTCGAACCGTTCGACCGCCGCCACCACCACTTCCGTCAGCAGCGCCGCGCGCTCGGCATCGAACAGCCGGTCCAATGCTCGACCAATGGCATCGTCGCCGATGTGGGCTAGCAAACTCTCATCAAGGCCGAACGCTTCGGCGGCATACGTGTTCACCGTCTCCTGTTGACGGTACATCGGCTCGCGTTCGACCAACACCGAGCGCAGCATCACGCCCAGTCCCTTGGCGTAGGGCAGCCGAATCCGTCGGTCCGCAGTGGGCACGAAGCGTTTAAGCACCGCTTCCAGCCCGAGACGTTCGAGGAAGTGATTGATGAGCGGCAACGGTCCCAGTCGCTCTGTACGAAGAGCGAGTGCAGTGACCGAAGGAAGGACTTGACTCTTACTCATCTGGCGATAGTATTATCGCCAGATTTCAATAAAAATCAACCCCCCCATGACACGCCGAATCAAACCACCCAGCCGCACCCGTATGCGACAGCGTACGCGCACCCTACGCCGCACCATCAGCGACATGGACTTTGTCGCCTCGGGAACCTTACACACCCGCACTAAAGTCTGTGGGCGTAAGAACTGTCGCTGTGCTGATGACCCGGCGGCCCGTCACGGACCGTACTACGAATGGAGCCGCCACCATGACGGGCGATTGCGCCACAGCATTGTGACCCCCGAGCAAGCTCAGCTATTTACTCAGGCCATTGCCAACTATCAACACCTCAAAGCATTGCTTCGGCGCTGGGAACACGAAACGGCCACAGAGATCCTCAACCCCGATGCCAGCAAAGAACGCCTAAATCGCAAAAAATAACAACTAATAATTGCGAGAAATTGGCTCGGAGAAGTGCGGAATGTGAGTCCTGATAGGGCTTACCGAGAAATTTGCGCACACCCAAACTGCCGGCCACCTGCTGGTGCTTGGGCGCGATGCGTGAGCTGATCATGATGATCGGCGTGTCCTTGAAATCGGTCTTCTGGCGCATCACCGCGGCAAACTGAAAGCCGTTCATTCGCGGCATTTCAATGTCCAACAGGATCACGTGGGGCGCCGCCTGCTCGAGTTTTTCCATGGCGTCCACGCCATCTTTGGCCGTCTCTACATGCATGCCGTGGCGTGTGAGCAGGCGCTCCGTGAACTTGCGCACCGTGGCCGAGTCGTCCACCACCATTATCCGCGTTGACGGTTCCTGCGCGGGCTTGTCCGCAGCCATCGCCGAGCCCTTTACGGCGGCGCCGGGCCCCGGTGCCGCAGCGCCAGTCTCTGGCAGGGTCACGCCCGTAGCTGTGCGGGACGAGACTGTTCAAAGCCCTGGGGTCATTCTGAAACCGGCCGTAGGCTGTTGATTTTCAACAGTTCCTTTGGAGGTCGCGCCATGTGGGTCGTCAAGCTCGAGCAGCATTGCGGTGGAAACGTCGTCAGCCGACGAGAGGTCATGACGCTCACGCGGC
>JBPCXK010000790.1:0-3324 GCA_051008635.1 Gammaproteobacteria bacterium | reverse complement strand
GAAGTAACGAAATGTCCCCAAGCCCGCTATCCGGTTTTTGGGCAGGTATCTGCACGCCCAGCTTGAACGCTACTCCGCAAACCATAGGGCCGGCTATGCTTTGCGGAACTCACGTCCAATCTGGACGTGCAGCCCTCACCCAACTACCGACAAAATCGCCGGGAGCGATTTTGTACAGCCGAAGGCTGGCCCGAAGGGCGGAAGGCAGGATGCCTGAAGTAATCCTGGTGCAATATGCGGGTTAACGGAGCAGTCACGGCATGATTTACCGCGAAGCGGGGCAGTTCAAATCCAACTACATGGCCGACCAGGCCATCTTCCCCATCAATCAGGATCGCTGGGTAATCATCGCGCTGCTCGCTGTCGCCGCCATCGTGCCCCCGTTAACCGGCAGTCAGTACTTCATGGGACCGATCCTGACGCAGTTTCTGGTGTTCGGGCTGGCGGCGCTGGGCTTGAATCTGTTGACCGGCTACGCGGGCCAGGTCTCACTCGGCACCGGCGGCTTCATGGCGGTTGGCGCTTACTCGTGCTACAACCTGGCGCTGCGTTTGCCCGAGTTGCCGCTGATTGTCGATTTTTTCATCTCGGGTGTGTTCGCAGCGCTGGTCGGCGTATTGTTCGGCCTGCCGAGTCTGCGCATCAAAGGGTTTTACCTCGCGGTCGCGACCCTGGCCGCCCAGTTCTTTTTGCTGTGGTTGTTCGACCATGTCGGGTGGTTCACCAACTACGACGCCGCGGGCGTGGCCTCCGCGCCATCGCGCACTGTGTTCGGTTCGTGGGCGGAGGAGGGCGGGCCGCTCGGATTTCTCTCGCCCATCAACGCGATTGTGTCAGGTCCCAACGCGGCGCCCGAAACCAAGTACCTCGTCACACTGGCGGTGGTGGTCGTGCTGGGCCTGCTCGCCAAGAATCTGGTTCGCAGCTCGACGGGCCGCGCATGGATGGCAATACGCGACATGGACATCGCCGCCGAGATCATCGGCATCCGTCCGCTGCGCACCAAGTTGCTCGCGTTTGCGGTCAGCTCTTTTTATTGTGGTGTGGCTGGCGCACTCTATGTGTTTACCTATGTCGGCAACGCGGATACCGAGGCCTTCGATCTGGCCCGTTCCTTCAACATTCTTTTCATGGTCATCATCGGCGGGCTCGGCAGCATCATGGGGTCTTTTCTGGGCGCGGCGTTTATTGTGTTGTTGCCTGTGGGGTTGAACGTGTTCGCATCCGGCGTGATGGGCGGCACGCTGTCTGGCGACGTGCTCGCGAATCTGGAGTTGATCATATTTGGCGGTACGATCATATTTTTCCTGATCGTGGAGCCGAACGGCTTTGCCCGCCTGTGGCAAATCGGCAAGGAGAAGTTGCGGTTATGGCCGTTTCCGCATTAGAAAGCGTGAAAATAAAGCGGAACATTGTTGGCCATGGAGTATGGTTCCCTGTGAATAGACTTTTAGGGTATAACGACACCATCACCGTGTTGGGCGGTTAATGACATCGAAGGAGGAACGAAGTATGAGAGTTAGAAAAATGTTGCTGTTGCTGCTGGGGCTGGTAGTAGCTGCCGTGCCCTTGGCGGCCGCGCTGGCGCAGGACAAAGAGCAGTTCATACCCGCTCTGGTGTACCGCACCGGCCCCTACGCGGCCGGCGGCTCTGGTTTTTGGGGCGGGATGGAGGATTACATGGCCTTGCTCAATATCCGTGACGGCGGCGTGGGCGGGGTCAAGCTGGTGTGGGAGGAGTGCGAAACTGCATATAACTCCGATCGTGGTGTCGAGTGCTACGAGCGCCTGAAGTCAAACGGCCCGACGGGGGCTGGTGTGGTGCACCCGCTGAGCACCGGTATCACGTACCGGTTGATCGAACGCGCGACAGCCGACAAGATTCCGCTTATCTCCATGGGCTACGGTCGCACGGATGCCACCGACGGTCGGATCTTTCCTTACGTTTTTCCACTGGTCACCAACTACTGGAGCCAGAACACCGCCAAGATCAAATACATCGGCTCGAAGGAAGGCGGCATGAAGAAGCTCAAGGGCAAGAAGATCGCTAACCTCTATCACGAGTCCAGCTACGGCAAGGAAACCATTCCAGTGCTCGACAAGCAGGCCGGGATGTTTGGTTTCGAGGTCAGGCACTTTCCGGTTCCGCATCCAGGGCTCGATCAAAAGGCTACCTGGCTCGAGATCTCCCGGCGCTACAAACCCGACTGGGTGATACTGCGTGGTTGGGGCGTGATGAATCCGACCGCGCTCAAAGAGGCAGCGCGTGTCGGGTTTCCGGCCAACAAGATTGTTGGCGTATGGTGGAGCGGGGCAGAAGAAGATGTTATTCCCGCCGGCAAGGCAGCGGTAGGTTACGTTGCTGCCGGTTTCCATCCCGCCGGCAAGGACTTTCCGGTGATTCAGGACATCCTCGATAAAGTACACGCCGCGGGTGAAGGCAATATTTCGCCACAGCGCGTGGGCACGATCTATCACAATCGTGGTGTCATAGCCGGTATTCTGACTACAGAGGCAATACGCATCGCGCAAGATAAGTTCGGCGCGAAGCCATTGAGCGGTGAAGAGATACGCTGGGGAATCGAGAATCTCGATATTACTGCCAAGCGTATCAAGGAACTCGGCGCCGAAGGACTGATGTCGCCGCTCAAGATCAGTTGCTCTGACCACGAGGGCGGCGGTGCTGTCAAGTTCCTGGAGTGGGATGGCGATAAGTGGAATGAGATCACGGACTGGATCGAGACCGACAAGTCTATCGTGCGGCCCATGATCGAAGCTTCTGCATCGCAGTACGCAGCGGAGAAAAACATAACGCCGCGTTCAGGAAAGTCTCTCGGCAGCAATTGCAGCTGAAACTCGTGAACACCGCCGCCTCGAGCAACGGGGCGTTGCTCCGCTTCAATAACATCGATGTCATCTATGACCACTTGATATTTTTGCTCAAGGGCGTTTCACTGGAAGTACCCGAGGAGGGTGTTGTCGCCCTCCTCGGGGCTAATGGCGCCGGCAAGACGACCACGCTCAAAGCCATCTCCAATCTTCTTGGCACCGAGCGCGGCGACGTCACCAAGGGCTCGATCGAGTTTCGCGGCGAGGCCGTGCATTCCCTCACTACAACTGACCTGGTCAAACGTGGTGTGGTGCAGGTTATGGAAGGCCGTCATTGTTTTGAGCATCTGACCGTCGAAGAGAACTTGCTTACCGGCGCCTACACGCGGAGCGACGGGCGCGACGCGGTCGCGCGTGATCTGGAAATGGTCTACGGCGATTTCCCGCGCATCAAGGAGCGTCGCAAGGCGCTTGCGGGTTATACCTCGGGCGGCG
>JBPCXK010000789.1:0-6042 GCA_051008635.1 Gammaproteobacteria bacterium | reverse complement strand
GGGATAGAACGGGCCCAGCGCCTGTTGCGGCGTCATCAACGCGGCGCCGGCGAGCGGCATCAAAGCCGGCGTGGCCAGCAGCGAGGCCGATGCCGCGATTATCCGCCGACGGGTGAGATCGATGTGTCGAGGCATGAGCTGCTCCTGTTGACCCATTTGGAGTACATTTCACTTACTGAAGTTCCGCGCGCGCCGGTCCCGGAATATCCCGCACGCGATCCATCGAAAACACATGGATGACTTTTCCCAACAGTCTCCTAAAATTAAACCAGAGTCAGCCGACGAATCCACATGAAATACGACACTCGCCAGATACGTAAGGCAGCCGTGCTCGGCGCCGGCGTCATGGGCGCGCAGATCGCCGCTCATCTTGCCAACGCCGGCATCCCCGCGCTGCTGTTCGAGCTGCCGGCCAAAGCGGGCGATCCGAATGGACTGGTCAACAAGGCGCTTAAGTCATTGACGAGGTTGAAACCCGCTCCGCTCGCCAGCCCGAGCGCCTCACACGCGATACGGCCGGCAAACTATGCTCAGCATCTGGAGCTGCTGGCCGATTGCGATCTCGTGATCGAAGCGATCGCCGAGCGGCTGGATTGGAAGCACGATCTGTACAAGAAGATCGCGCCGCACCTCGGGCCTGACGCGGTGCTCGCCACCAATACCTCGGGCATCGGTATTGCCGAGCTGGCCAAGGCGCTGCCCGCGCAGCTGCATGAGCGTTTTTGCGGCGTGCACTTTTTCAATCCCCCGCGTTACATGTATCTGGTGGAGGTCATTGCGCACGGCGCCACCCGGCCGGACGTGCTGGAGATGCTGGAAGGCTTTTTCACTACCGTGCTGGGCAAGGGCGTGATCTTCGCCAGGGACACACCCAACTTCATCGGCAACCGCATCGGTGTGTTCTCCATACTGGCGGTGATGCACCACGCCGAACGACTGGGGCTGGCATTCGATCTTGTGGACAAACTCACCGGACCGGGCATCGGCCGGCCCAAAAGCGCGACGTTTCGCACCGCCGACGTGGTCGGACTGGATACTTTCAAACATGTCGTCAGCACGATGGCGCAAACTTTGCCGGACGACCCGTGGCACGAGTACTACAGGACACCGCCGTGGCTCGACGCACTGGTGGAAAAGGGCGCGCTTGGACAGAAGACAAAGGCGGGTGTCTACAAGAAGGTGGGCAGGGACATCCACGTGCTCGAGCCCGCGAAGGGGGATTACCGACGTGTCCGGTCGGCGCTGGACGACGAGGTGCGCGCGATATTGGCCGAGCGCGACGTGGCGAAGAAATTTGTCGCGCTCACGGCCTGCAAACATGATCAGGCCGAGTTTCTGCGCGCCATCTTCCGCGACCTGTTTCATTACTGCGCGGTGCTGTTGCCGGAGATCGCGCACAATGCCCGCGATCTCGATCTCACGCAGCGCTGGGGCTTCGGCTGGCGGATGGGCCCGTTCGAGACCTGGCAGGCGGCTGGCTGGAAGCAGGTTACCGAGACGCTCGCCGACGACATCACGCAGGGCCGCGCCATGACAAGCACGCCGCTGCCCGACTGGGTCATGCAGCGCGACGGCGCGTACGATGCGCAAGGCGCCTGGTCAGCGTCGCAACAGCGCATGGCGCCGCGTTCGCAACATCCGGTCTACCGGCGACAGGCATTTCCCGAACGTGTCATCGGCGAACCCGAGCCCGGGACGGACACCGTGTTCGAAACCGACACTGTGCGCCTGTGGCATACGGGCGACGATATCGCCGTGCTGAGTTTCAAAACCAAGATGAACACGGTCAGCGCGGCGGTGCTGGACGGCGCCAGGCAGGCCATCGAAACCGCGGAAAAAGACTTCGAGGCGCTGGTGCTGTGGCAGCCGCAGGGCCCGTTTTGCGCGGGGGCGAATCTGCTGGAAGTCATTACCTCCTGCAAGGCAGGCCAATTCGACGCCGTCGAGAGCGTGATCGCCAACTTTCAGGGCACCACGATGGCGCTCAAATATTCACAAGTCCCGGCCGTCGCGGCGGTGCAGGGGCTGGCGCTCGGGGGCGGCTGCGAGCTGTCGATGCACTGCGACCGCGTGGTGGCGGCGCTGGAAAGTTATATCGGCCTGGTCGAGGTCGGCGTGGGGCTGGTGCCGGCGGGCGGCGGATTGAAAGAGCTGGCGCTGCGCGCAGCCGGCAACGCCGACGGCGGCGATGTGTTTCCGTTCATTGCGAAATATTTCGAGCGAGTCGCCATGGGCAAGGTGTCCACCAGCGCATCCGAAGCCCGCGACTGGCGATATCTGCAACCGGCCGATCATGTTGTTTTCAACACGCATGAGCTTTTGTACGTGGCGAAGCAGCAGGCGCACCTCCTGTTCGAAACCGGCTACCGCCCGCCCGCGCCCGCCACCGGCATACCTGTGGCCGGCAACAGCGGCGCCGCGACCCTGCAGGCGCAACTTGTTAATATGCTCGAAGGCGGGTTCATCTCTCCACACGATTACCTGATCGGCCAGAGACTCGCGCGCGCGATCTGCGGCGGCGACATCGATCCGGGGTCGGAAGTCGACGAGCCCTGGCTGCTGCGGCTCGAGCGCGAGGCGTTTATGGATTTGTTGAAAACCGAGAAAACGCAAACCCGAATTCAGCACATGTTGGACAACGGCAGGCCGCTGAGGAACTGAGTGTTTCACTGGAGCAATCTTTCATCCGGGGGTATCGTTAAACTCTCCATTGCAGACGTAGTTTTGCGGGTTGGGCTGAGCGCAGCGAAGCCCGACGAGCCGCTGCTTGTAGACGCCATCGCATTGCAAGTTGGGCTTCGCTGTCGCTCAGCGCCAACCTACGGGTGCCGTCGTGGACTTTGCGACACCAGCGGCTCTCACAAATTTAGAACCTGATGGACCAAGAGGATAACCATCATGACAGCCGAGAATCAGGACGCCTACATCGTATCCGCCATTCGCACACCGGTCGGCAAGGCGCCGCGCGGCATGTTCAGGCACACCCGCCCGGATGACCTGCTGGCGCACGTGCTGCGCAGGCTTATGGGTGACCATCCGCAGATCGATCCCGCTCAAGTTGGCGACGTGATCGTCGGCTGCGCCATGCCGGAGGCCGAGCAAGGTATGAACGTGGCCCGCATCGGGCTCCTGTTGGCCGGATTTCCCGATTCGGTGCCGGGCGTAACCGTGAACCGCTTTTGTTCTTCCGGGCTGCAAACAGTCTCCATGGCCGCCGACCGGATTCGTCTCGGCGAGGCCGATCTCATGATCGCTGCGGGCACCGAGAGCATGAGCATGGTGCCGATGATGGGTCACAAGGTCGCGTTCAACCCGGCGGTGTTCGCGCGTAACGAAGACGTCGCCATCGCCTACGGCATGGGGATCACGGCAGAAAAGGTCGCCGAGCGCTGGCAGATCGGCCGCGATGCGCAGGACGCCTTCGCGTTACGCAGCCATCAGCGCGCCTTGCGGGCCAAACAGGACGGCGAGTTCAATGACGAGATCGCGCCCTTCGAAGTCCGTAACGCGCAGCCCGACCTCGCCTCGGGCGCGGTCAGACCGATCGAGCTCACGGTCGACGCGGACGAAGGGCCGCGGGCAGATACTTCGGCCGAGGCGCTCGGCAAGCTGCGCCCGGTATTTGCCGCCAAAGGCAGCGTCACCGCCGGCAACAGCTCGCAGATGAGCGACGGCGCCGGTGCGGTCCTGCTGGCGAGCGAACGCGCGCTCAAACAGTACGATCTACAGCCCCTGGCGCGCTTTATCGGCTTCTCCGTGGCGGGTGTGGCGCCCGAAGTCATGGGCATCGGACCGGTGGCCGCCATCCCCAGGGCGCTCGACCAGACCGGCATCAAACAGGAAGATCTCGACTGGATCGAGCTCAATGAGGCATTTGCGGCGCAGAGCCTGGCAGTCATCAACGAGCTGGGGCTGGACGAAGAAAAGGTCAACCCGCTCGGCGGCGCTATCGCGCTCGGGCATCCGCTGGGCGCAACAGGCGCCGTGCGAACGGCCACCATCGTCAACGGACTGAGACGACGCAAGCTCAAATACGGTATGGTTACCATGTGCATCGGCACCGGTATGGGCGCCGCGGGCATTTTCGAGTCTATCCACTAAGCGTCCGGCCGTGTCGTGATGAATGCACCCGCTGGCCTGGGATCGGGCCACGAGCGGTCGCCAAAGAGAATAACGTCAAAGGGGTACCTATCATGCGCTTTGTCCCACGCTGCCTTATGCTGCTCGCCACGCTCATTTTGTTTGCATGCAGTGAGGACGACCCGGGGCCGGAGACCGCCACGCCGCGAGTGACGCCGTCGTTCGACCTCGTTGCCGCCGAACCTCAGCTGCCGTCGCCCAACAACCTGCTGTTCGCCGGATCGATGGACGGGACGGTCAACATCCCGGTGGCGGATCCGGCGAATTTCAGCGATCCGCCAGTCGCGATCAACGCCCTCGATGGTTTCTCGACCATCGCGCCGATCACGGCGAACTTCGACGGCGCGATAGACGGTGCATCGGTCAATGCGGCCTCCGTGCGCATGTTCGAAGTCACCTTGAACAACACGCCCGCACAACCTGTCGGCGGACCGGTAACCGCTGTCGTCAGGGAGCTGGAGTTGGGGACGGATTTCGCGGCCTCGCTATCGAGCGTCGACACGACCAACGCGACACTCGCCGTCGTGCCCCTGAGAGCGCTTGCGCCCAGCAGCCACTACATGGTGGCGCTGACCGACAGCCTCCGTGACGCTACAGGCAGAGGGTTGCGCGCCTCCCCAACCTACCGGGTTACCAAAGGCACGGTGCCACTGCCCGCCAACCTGGCGGCGCTGGAGCCCGTGCGGCAATTGGTCAATGCGCAGGAAACCGCACTGGCCGGCGCGGGCGTCGATACGGAAAGCGTGATCCTGAGCTGGGTGTTCAGCACGCAGTCGGTGGGTGCGGTTTTGAGTGCCGTACGCCAGGTCGTGCAGGCCGGCCCTGCGCCGGCGTCGACGCTACAGGACAGCATGGCCGACTCGCCACAAGGCGCAGCCGATATCTTCGCCGGAACGGTGAGTCTGCCCTACTATCTGGCCACTCCGGCCGGGGTCAATGATCCGAGCGCGCTGGCGTCGTTCTGGGAGGCGCAGAACACCGTCGGCGGCGAGCGCAATCTGACGTCCCTCAATCCGCTGCCTGAGATCAAGTCCACCCAGACCGTGCCGTTGCTCGCGTCCGTTCCCAAGACGCCCAAACCCGCCGGCGGCTGGCCGGTCGTGATCTATCAGCACGGCATCACCACCAACCGCGCGACGCTGCTTGCGGTTGCGGATTCGTTGGCCGCGGCCGGTTTCGCCGCGGTTGCAATCGACCTGCCGCTGCACGGGT
The DNA here is from genome assembly GCA_051008635.1 of Gammaproteobacteria bacterium. Lineage (GTDB taxonomy): Bacteria > Pseudomonadota > Gammaproteobacteria > JBPCXK01 > JBPCXK01 > JBPCXK01. Next base: position 690 of record JBPCXK010000789.1, on the reverse strand, counting down.
TGACGGGCAACGAAACCAATGCCACCGTGGCCTTCCGCCTTGCGGGCGCGGAACGCATCTTCGATCTGGATCTGGTCAACAATGCGACCGGTGCGCCGGGGCCGGATGCCGTTACCGACACCTCCGGGACGCATTTCATTCAGCTCACGAGCCTGCTGACCTCGCGCGACCACCTGCGCCAGGGTGAAGCTGACCTGATGTCGTTGCACAAGGCGCTGGAGGCCATGAATGTGGACGCCGATCCGGGCCCTGACTTCGACACGAATAACGTACATTTTCTCGGGCATTCGCTCGGCGGCATGGTGGGTGGCGTGTTTCTCGCGCTCGAACCGGGCGTCGGGGCGGCCACGCTGGCCATGTCCGGCGGCGGCATCGCCAAATTGCTGGATGGTTCGCAAAGCTTCGGGCCCAGAATCGCCGCGGGATTGGCGGCCAACGGCGTCAACCGCGGCACTCCCGAATACGAGGCATTCATCGGCGCCGCGCAGACCGTTGTCGACAGCGCCGATCTACTCAACTACGCCGCGCAGATAGCCACCGGCCGCGGGGTTTTGGTGTTCGAAGTAGTGGGCAATGGCAGCACCGAGCTGCCCGATCAAACCATACCGAACAACGTGCTGAACGTGCCTGGCGTCGTGCCCTCGCCGACCGCCGGCACCGATCCGCTGGTCGCGGCGATGGGTCTGACCC
>JBPCXK010000788.1:0-5497 GCA_051008635.1 Gammaproteobacteria bacterium | reverse complement strand
GTGTAGCGCATGGCCGCGAAGGATTTCGGATCGTCCGGTGAACCCCAATTGCCCTGACCGTCGACCAGCGGATAGCGATAGGAAAATGGCTGGGCCATCAGCACCATGGCTTCGTAGCAGGCCGACTCGCCGTGCGGATGGAACTTGCCGAGCACATCGCCGATCGTGCGCGCAGATTTCTTATGCTTGGACGCCGCTGACAGGCCCAACTCGGACATGGCGTACACGAGGCGGCGTTGCACCGGCTTGAGGCCGTCGCCGATGTGTGGCAGCGCGCGGTCCAGAATGACGTACATGGAATAATCCAGGTAAGCCTTCTCGGTAAAACTCTTGAGCGGGACGCGCTCTATGCCTTCGTAGTCGAGTTCGAGATTGTCGCCCATTGAAACCCCGCTGTTGGGTGGGTGTTCAAGTAGTTGGGAGCGACCGGAGTATAGTGCTACCGACTACCCACTATTGTTCAGACCTCCGCCTGATCTCCGCGCTTCTCCAGCCAGGCGCGGCGATCCTGCGCACGTTTTTTGGCGAGCAACATATCGACTGCGCGATTCGTGTTGTCGCCGGATTCAATCGTGAGCTGCACCAGCCGCCGCGTTTCCGGCGACATGGTGGATTCGCGCAACTGCAAGGGGCTCATCTCGCCGAGGCCCTTGAAGCGCGTCATCACAATCTTGCCCTTTTTCTTTTCCGCCGCGATGCGGTCGAGCAAACCTTCGCGCTCTGCTTCATCGAGCGCGTAGTAGATGTCCTTGCCGATGTCTATGCGGAACAGTGGCGGCATAGCCACGTGTATGCGCCCGTCTTCGACCAAGGCGCGGAAATGGCGCAAGAACAATGCGCACAACAACGTCGCGATGTGCTGCCCGTCGGAATCCGCATCAGCGAGGATACACACCTTGCCATAACGCAGCCCGTCGAGCTTGTTCGAGCCCGGCTCCACGCCGACCGCCACCGCAATGTCGTGCACTTCCTGAGAGGCGAGCACCTGATCGGGCTCGACCTCCCAGGTATTCAGTATCTTGCCACGCAACGGCATGATGGCTTGAAAATCGCGGTCGCGCGCCTGTTTGGCCGAGCCGCCCGCGTAGTCGCCCTCGACCAGAAAGAGCTCCGTGCGATTGAGATCCTGCGAGGCGCAATCCGCCAGTTTGCCCGGCAATGCGGGCCCGGAGGTGAGTTTCTTGCGCACGACTTTTTTGCCGGCGCGCAGCCGTTGGTTGGCGTTGGCGATCGCAAGCTGTGCGAGCTGCTCGCCCGTCTCCGCGTGCTGATTCAACCACAGGCTGAAGGCGTCTTTGACGACACCCGATACGAAAGTCGCCGTTTCGCGCGAGCTCAAACGCTCCTTGGTCTGACCGCTGAACTGTGGCTCGAGCATTTTCACGGACAGCACGTAGCTGACGTTGTCCCAGACATCTTCGGGAGCGATCTTCACGCCGCGCGGCAACAGGTTGCGAAACTCGCAAAACTCGCGCACGGCGTCGGTCAAGCCCGCGCGCAAGCCGTTTACGTGCGTGCCGCCCTGCGAGGTAGGGATCAGATTCACGTAACTCTCGGCAACCGGCTCGCCACCTTCCGGTAACCAGATGACGGCCCAGTCGACCGCCTCCTGATGACCTTCCATGCTGCCGACAAAAGGCGACGGCGGCAACAGCTCGAAACCCTGCACGGCCTCGCCCAGATAGTCCTCCAGGCCGTCTTCGTATTGCCACTCGAATTTTTCCTTGCCTTGCTCGACGTTGAACTTCACTTTAAGCCCAGGACACAACACCGCCTTGGCGCGCAGCACGTGCTTGAGGCGTGGTAGCGAATACGACGTGGAATCGAAATACTTCGGATTCGGCCAGAATCGGATAGTCGTACCGGTGTTCCGCTTGCCAACCTCGCCGATCACCCCCAGGTCCGACACCTTGTCGCCGTCGGCAAAGGCCATGTTGTACTCCTTGCCGTCGCGGCGCACCCACACCTCGAGATGGCTCGACAACGCGTTCACGACAGACACGCCAACGCCGTGCAAACCGCCGGAAAAACGGTAGCTCTTGTCCGAGAACTTGCCGCCGGCATGCAGGGTGCCGAGGATGACTTCTACGCCCGGGAGTTTTTGTTCGGGATGCAAGTCCACGGGCATGCCGCGCCCGTCATCGCTGACCTCCAAGGAGCCGTCCTTGAATAACGTCACCTGAATGACCCTGGCAAATCCCGCGATGGCCTCGTCGACGCTGTTGTCGACAACCTCCTGCGCCATGTGGTTGGGCCGACTGGTGTCAGTGTACATACCGGGGCGTTTGCGCACCGGCTCGAGCCCGCTCAACACCTCGATCGCGGAGGCGTCGTAACTGCTACTCATGATTCCGGCCGACCCCCTATATAATGGGTTGTTCGCGTGTTCATCGTCTATATATTGTAGTCGCAACGCCTTTCTTGGGATAGGGGAAACCTTGCCGCCCGTCGCGCCCGCCGATAAGCTCTCTCGCATGTCCAAGCTGCAAGACAAGCCCGCCCGCGATCCGGCGAGAGCCGCTTCGCCGGCAAATCATGCGACCGTTTTCGCCTCTGCCGGCTCCGGCAAGACCTGGCTTTTGATCAGTCGCATTATTCGCCTGTTACTGGCCGACGTGCGCCCCGATCGCATCCTCGCGATCACATTCACCCGCAAGGCCGCCGCGGAAATGCAGCTGCGTTTGACGGAGCGCCTGCGCGACTGGGTCGAGATCCCCGACGGGGAGCTTGGGCGCGAGCTCAGGAACATCGGCGCCGGCGCGCGCACTGACACGGTACGCGCCGCGCGTCGGCTCTACGAACGTTTGCTATTCAGCGAACGCCCGGTCAGGACGACGACATTTCACGCCTTTTGTCAGGATATCCTGCGGCGCTTTCCGCTCGAGGCAGGTGTGCCCGCTGCCTTCGACGTTACCGAACACGCGCGCGAGCTGCAAGCGCAAGCATGGAGCGCACTGTCCAACGAGGCCACTCGCCAGCCAGACGGCGAACTGGCCGCGACGATGCAGACACTACTCGATCACTGCGGCGGCTTGTTCAACACCCAAACCGCGCTTGATGATTTCCTGGCGCATCGCAGCGACTGGTGGGCGTTTACGCAGAGTCAACCCGAGCCGATCGAGTATGCGAGCGACAAACTTCTGCAGCAGCTCGACACTTCGCCAGCGCGCAAACCGATCGAATCACTTTTTGACGACTTGAATGTCGCGCGCATGCGCCAATTCTGCGTATACCTCGGCAAGCACGCCACGCCAACCACCAGCGCACATGCCGAACAGCTCGCGGGGGCCTGCGACGCGGCGGTAAGAGACCGATCGGCCTTCAACAAAGTGCGTGAGGTCTTCCTGACCGAGAAGAACGAACCCCGCGCACGCGGCCCAACGGCCACGCAGCGCGCAAGCATGGGCGCCGCCGGCGAGCAGGAGTTTCTGACGCTGCATCGTACGCTCAGTGCAGCAGTGCTGGAGACGTTCGATCAGCTCGCCAGGCAGGACACCTGGGAGCGCTCGCGAGCCTGGTACTTCGCCGGGGCGCATTATCTATCGCGCTACCAGGCGATCAAGCGTGCGCGCCGCCAGCTCGATTTCAGCGACCTCGAGTGGCGTGCCTGCGAGCTGCTGAACGATTCGCGCAACGCGCAGTGGATGCAGTACAAGCTCGACCAGCGCATCGATCATTTTCTCATCGACGAGTTTCAGGACACCAACCCCACGCAGTGGCGCTTGCTGTTGCCGCTGCTCACCGCGCTTACCGGGCAGACGCAAGACGCGACGCGGCCACGCAGCGTGTTCCTGGTGGGTGATGACAAGCAATCGATTTACGGATTTCGCCGCGCCAATCCGGAGCTGCAGCGCGTCGCCGCCGATTGGTTGCACAGGGAACTGCAGGCCAGGACGTATCCGTTGACGAAATCGTGGCGATCCTCACCGGCGATAATCGCGTTCGTCAACTGCTTGTTCAGTACCCATGCGCAGGCGGCATTCGCACAATCGTTCGAGCCGCATCAGGCGCATCACGAAACCTTGTGGGGCCGCGTCGAGCTACTGCCGTTGAGCCAGGCACAGGCGGATGCGCCGGATGCCCAGGGTCCGGGCTTGCAGCTGCGTAACCCGCTCACGCAGCCGCGCGCGGAAAACGATGACACAGCGCACTATCAGGAAGGACGCCAGATTGCCGCGCGTATCCAAAAACTGCTGGCGGAAGGAACGGTTGTCGAGACACCGCAGGGCGCACGACCCGTGCGCTTCGAAGACATCATTATCCTGCGACGCAGCCGAACCCATATCGAGCAGCTGGAGCGCGCTTTGCGCGAGGCGGAAATCCCGTACATCGGTGCAGACCAGGGCACGCTGCTCGACAATCTGGAGATCCGCGACCTGGTCGCGCTCCTGGAAACGCTGGTCACGCCGTACAACAATATGGCGTTGGCGCAGATTCTGAAATCGCCGCTGTTCGGCGCCGGCGATGACGACCTCGTTGCGCTTGCGCAGCACAAACCGGGAAACTGGAAAGAACGCCTCGAACGGTTGGCGCCGACGCTGCCCGATGAGCACGCGTTGAGCCGCGCACACAAGCTGCTCACACAGTGGCGCGCTATGGCCGGCAAGATTCCGGTTCACGATCTGCTCGATCGTGTGTTTGCCGAAATCGACGTGATCGGACGTTATCAAGCCGCGGCGAAGCCCTGGCGGCGTCAGCAGGTCAAAGTCAACCTGACCGAGTTTCTCGACGTCGCGCTCGAAGTGGACAGTGGCCGCTATCCGAGCCTGGTACATTTTATCGATCGCCTGCACGCGTACCGCAGCTACGGCCGCGAAGCGCCCGACGCACCACCTTCCCGGGAGGAATCGCGCGTGCGCATCATGACCATTCACGCTGCCAAAGGTCTAGAGGCGCCGGTGGTATTCCTGGCCGCCAGCACCGCGGTCAGCAGCCATTCCGGCGCGCATCGTGCGCTGGTGCGCTGGCCGGCAGAATCCACCAGGCCGGAGTCGATGCTGCTACTCGGCAGGCGCGCCTCGCTCGACGGCGTAAGCAGGATCTTTGTGGAAGAAAACGAATTGAAGGAGCAACGCGAATCGCTCAACCTGCTCTACGTCGCGCTCACTCGCGCACGGCAGGTGCTCATCATCAGCGGCTGCGAACTCACACAGGAGCGCGAAGACCTGAGCTGGTACGGACTTGCCGAGCTGACCATGGCAACGGTCGGCAAATCTGATGACGACAACGTCAGATTCCTGGAACACGGACAGTCCGGCCTGCCGATTCCCGCCAGCATGGACGCCAGTGAGCCGGTGGCCATCGACTCGCGGCTGCGAAGACGCGTTGAAATCGGCAACGATGCGCGTTACATGACCCCAAGCAGACAAACCGAGGCCGGCGCGATCACAGGCTCGTGCGAGCCGGACGCGCGGCTGCGTGGACTCGCGATTCATCGCATGCTCGAGCTCCTATGTCGCGGCCAATGTAACGATACGGCGATGCTGAACCGTATCGC
>JBPCXK010000787.1:0-4721 GCA_051008635.1 Gammaproteobacteria bacterium | reverse complement strand
GTGAGATGATCGCGTAGAGATTTGAATCGACGGGGATTTTCTGAAGAAGCACAATACAGATCGTATTGCCGAGAAGCAGAAAATGTGCTGTCGATTCAAGGATCAAGCCTGCGCCGCCATCGTCATGAGCTATGCGGGCCAGTTTTCTTGACAACTGAATACGGGCGACTATTATTAGCACTCACCGAGGATGAGTGCTAATAACATCCGCCTTCCTGTAACCTAATCTGACGTAACGAGGCAAGACAGCATGAAAATTCGTCCCTTACATGACCGTGTGGTCGTCAAGCGCATGGAAGAAGAGCGCACCAGCCCCGGCGGTATCGTCATTCCGGACAACGCCGCGGAAAAGCCTGTCAAGGGCAAGGTCATCGCAGTTGGCAATGGCAAGATCACCGACGGCGGCGATGTGCGCAAACTCGACGTTAAAGTCGGCGACTCGATCCTGTTTGGCAAGTATTCGGGCACCGAAGTCAAAGTCGAGGGCGACGAGCTGCTGGTGATGCGTGAAGACGACATCATGGCGGTAATCGAAGGCTAAACCGGCCCACCGTAAAAGTTTTAGACTTAAGGAAACACAGAAATGGCAGCTAAAGAAGTACGTTTTGGTGAAGAGGCGCGCGGCCGCATGGTGGCCGGCGTCAACATTCTGGCGAACGCCGTAAAGGCGACACTCGGCCCCAAGGGACGCAACGTGGTGCTCGACAAGTCTTTCGGCGCACCCACGGTGACCAAAGACGGTGTGTCCGTCGCCAAGGAGATCGAGCTCGACGACAAGTTCGAGAACATGGGCGCGCAGATGGTCAAAGAGGTCGCCTCGCACACCTCTGACGTGGCCGGCGACGGCACCACCACCGCGACCGTGCTGGCGCAAGCCCTGTTCCGCGAAGGCATCAAGGCCGTGGCCGCGGGCATGAACCCGATGGATCTCAAGCGCGGTATCGACAAGGCCGTTGACAAGGCGGTCGAGGAATTGAAGGCCCTGTCCAAGCCCTGTAGCGACAGCAAGGCCATCGCGCAGGTCGGCAGCATCTCCGCCAACTCGGACGTGGCGATCGGTGACATCATCGCCAGCGCTATGGACACCGTCGGCAAAGAAGGCGTCATCACCGTCGAGGAAGGTTCGGCGCTCGAGAACGAGCTTGACGTCGTCGAAGGCATGCAGTTCGACCGCGGCTATCTCTCGCCTTACTTTGTGAACAACCAGGAAAGCATGAGCGCGGAGCTCGAAGATCCGTTCGTGTTGTTGCACGACAAGAAGATTTCCAACATCCGTGAAATGCTGCCTATCCTCGAAGGCGTTGCGAAGGCGGGCAAGCCGTTGATGATCATCGCCGAAGACGTAGAAGGCGAGGCCCTCGCCACGCTGGTGGTCAATACCATCCGCGGCATCGTCAAGGTCGCGGCCGTCAAGGCCCCGGGCTTCGGCGACCGGCGCAAGGCCATGCTGCAGGACATCGCCGTGCTCACGGGTGGCACCGTAATCTCCGAGGAAGTCGGCCTGTCGCTGGAGAAGGCCAGCCTCGATGATCTCGGCAGCGCCAAGCGCGTCGTCATCAGCAAGGAAAACTCCACCATCATCGATGGCGCTGGTCGTCCCAAGGACATCAAGGCGCGAGTCGAGCAGATTCGCGTGCAGATCGATGAGGCTACCTCTGATTACGACAAGGAGAAGCTGCAGGAGCGCATGGCTAAACTGGCCGGCGGTGTTGCTGTGATCAAGGTCGGTGCGGCCACTGAGGTCGAGATGAAGGAGAAGAAGGCGCGCGTGGAAGATGCGTTACACGCGACCCGCGCCGCCGTCGAGGAAGGTGTTGTGGCCGGCGGCGGCGTTGCGCTGGTGCGGGTTCGTCAAGGCTTTCCGAGGCTCAAGGGCGACAACGAAGATCAGGATGTCGGCATCAGCATCGCGCGCCGCGCCATGAACGAGCCGCTGCGCCAGATCGTCGCAAACACCGGTGAGGAGCCGTCGGTCTTCCTGAACAAGGTCGAGGACGGCAAGGGCGCTTTCGGCTACAACGCCGCGACCGGCGAGTTCGGTGACATGATCAAGATGGGTATTCTCGATCCCACCAAGGTCGTGCGTTCAGCGTTGCAAAACGCGGCATCCGTCGCCGGCCTGATGATCACCACGCAGGCGATGGTGGCGGAGATGCCCAAGAAGGAAGAGGCCGGTCCGCCTCCAGGTATGGGTGATATGGGTGGCATGGGCGGCATGATGTAGTTGGCCGCTTGACGTCATAGCCTGAACCGGAAAAGCCCCGTCAAGCGGGGCTTTCCCTTAGTACCTTACCAGTGAAATCTTGGACAAAAACACCAAGAATTTCTCGAACCGGCGGTCGCGCACAAGCGAGGCGCACTTTTCCACGCCTTGTCCACGGCCGCGCGCGTCAAACGCTGGCGAAGCGGTGGGCAAGGGGTGGTAAAGTCCGCCGTTGAGGGGGCACAAGTTTTTGGTTCCGGCTAGGCCGGGTTGGGCTTCGCGACCAAACAGGTTCCTGTTTGTCGGCGACCAGGCGCTCGTGCTGTCAGTCCTTCAGTTCGCGCAGCGTGCGCGCGAGGCTGAGGCTCGCCACGTAGACCGACCAGTGGCGCGCAACCAGCGCTTCGCGCAGATCTCTCACCAGTTTTGACGTGTCATGGAGCAGTTCGCTGGGTTTGTCCGGATCGGACACATCGAGAGCGCCTACCATCTGTGCACATTTTTCGAGCCTGCTTTGCAAGTTGTCCAGAATCTGCCCAATGTCGGGATATTCGTGACCGGCAGGGTCGCCATGCTCGCTGGCGAGCGGTTTGTTGGTTGGGTTCATTGTCACTCCTTGACGAGGCGCGGGTGCGCGGAGAATGTCTGAAAACGCCAACTAATCTATCATTCACGGTGATTCCGGCCGCCGACTTCATCACAGGTCGGGTCTGGACACAAAAGTTAACAATGGCCAACGTAGGAGTTTGTGATGAGTAAAGCGATCAGAATCCACGCCCATGGCGGCCCCGACGCCCTGAAGTGGGATGATGTGACGGTCGAAGCGCCGGCGCGGGATCAGATTCGACTCCAACAAAGCGCAGTGGGCCTGAACTACATCGACGTCTATCACCGCACGGGGATGTATCCGGTGCCGGACTTGCCTGCGGCTATTGGTTTGGAAGCCGCGGGCACCGTGACCGACATTGGCGATGGCGTAGCCGGCCTGCGGGTCGGTGACCGGGTCGCCTACGCCGCGCCGCCGATCGGAGCCTACGCTCAAGAGCGGTTGATGCCGGCCGATCGTGTGATCAAGTTGCCCGATTCTATCGGCAACGAACAGGCAGCGGCCATGATGTTGCAGGGCATGACCGTCCAATATCTGACTCGGCGCACCTACCGGGTACAAAAGGGCGACACGGTGTTGTTTCACGCCGCGGCCGGCGGTGTGGGCTTGATTGCCTGTCAGTGGCTCAATCATCTCGGCGCGACGATCATCGGCACCGTCGGTTCGGCGGACAAGGCGGCCCTTGCCAGCGCGCATGGTTGCACTCATACCATCAACTATCGTGACGAAAACTTCGTCGAGCGCGTCAAGGAAATCACCGGCGGCGAAGGCGTGGCGGTGGTCTACGACTCCATCGGCAAGGATACTTTCGAGGGCTCACTCGATTGCCTGCGCCCGCTTGGCATGATGGTAAGCTTTGGCGCCGCATCGGGGCCTGTGCCGCCGATGGATCCGGGCAAGTTGGCGCAAAAGGGATCTTTGTTTTTGACGCGACCAACGCTCATGAATTACACCGCCAAACGCGAAGACCTGGTCGCCAGCGCGCAGGAATTGTTCGATGTCGTGGCCTCGGGCGCGGTGAAGATCGAGATTAATCAAACCTATCCGCTGGCCGAAGCCGCACAGGCGCATCGTGACCTGGAGGGACGCAAGACGACGGGTTCTACGATCCTGATTCCGTAGAATACATGGGTTGGTTTTGGCATAAGTCGGACGTTTTGCATATCGACACATCAAACGGTCTGCTGGAACAAGCGCGTCAGGTGCCGTCGCCCAATTGCGATGAGCGTCCCGAGGGCTGCCAACCCGAACTGATCGTTATTCACAACATTAGTTTGCCGCCAGGAGAGTTTGGCGGCGCGTGGATCGACGACCTGTTCACGAATTGCCTCGATCCCCGGGCGCATCCCTACTTCGCGGGAGTCTGCGGGCTGCGGGTCTCTGCGCACGCGCTGATCCGGCGCGATGGCGAGATAGTGCAATATGTGCCCTTTCATCATCGCGCGTGGCATGCTGGTGCGTCGGTGTACGAGGGCCGGCAACACTGCAATGATTTTGCGATCGGCATCGAACTCGAAGGCGATGACGAGACGCCTTATGATGACCGCCAGTATGAGATGTTGACGCCGGTGCTCGTTGCGTTGTTGAACGCGTACCCCGGTTTGTCGGCCGGGCGAATTGCGGGGCACGCCGACATCGCGCCTGGGCGTAAAACCGATCCCGGGTCGGCTTTCGACTGGGAGCGCATGCAGCATTTACTGAAGAAATCGACATGAGCCCTTTTTACAAACGGCAATCGAGACCGTCGATGCGGCAGAGACTGTCATCAGGCGGTATTACCGCGACTAGCCCGCATTTCTCACCACGATGACGAGCCCTCGCTTGATCTTTGATTCCACAACGCATTTTCTTCAGTCGGAAATACGACCTGTATTCCACTCCTTCAGAAAATGCCTTGTGAAATCAAATCTC
>JBPCXK010000786.1:0-3008 GCA_051008635.1 Gammaproteobacteria bacterium | reverse complement strand
GGTTTTGCCATAGATGACTATTGTCTGGAAAACACAAGCATACCGCACCCGGAACGTCAGGGCGCGCCGCGGCCGGAAAACGCTATGGCCCCGTGGCGTGGCTGTCACCAGGAGATGTATACCGCCTGCTCGGTAACCACCTTGGGCACACGCACGTCGTGCGCCGCGAGCGGAATTTTGTCAAAGACCTGGGATTCGAAACATATGCCCGCCAACATCGTGTCGCGGCGTACCTGCGCCATCAAACGATCATAGTATCCCTGGCCGTTACCCAGCCGTCCACCCTGACGATCGAAGGCAACGCCAGGCACCATGATGAAATCGAGCGCTCGGGGCTCGATTGTGCGGTCTGATTCGTTCCAACGCGCTTTCGGCGGCTCAAGGATCTGCCATTTGCCGCTGACCATCTCATCCAGGCCCTCCAGACGCCACAAGCCGAGCGCGTTGACGCCACGGTCATCAACAGTGCAGTACGGCACGACAATGGTCTTGCCGCCCGCCAGTGCGGCTGGAATGGCGCCACGCGTGCGCAGTTCGTTGCGGCAGTCGAGATACCACATGACCACGTCCGCGCGTTCGTACTCGGGCAAGGCCGTCAGGCGTTCTATCGCTTGTGCGCTCACCTGCTCCTTATCGGGCTGAGCCGCCCGCGCGGCGTAGGCGCGTTTGCGCAGCGCCGCCTTGGTGGCTTTGAGTGGTTCGCCGTTCATCGTTGGTCCAGACTCTCGAAGAACGACTCCAACGCCGCGAGCCCAGCGCGATCGGCGTCGCCTTGCTTGTGAGCGAGTTTGAGCGTGTGTCTGCCGAGCTCGGCGTACAGCGCGGCAATATCTGGCCGCCAATCGCCGAGCGCGCTATGATGAGCCGCGACCACTTCGGTATCGCCGCGTGCGACCGGGCCCGTGAGTGCGCGCTGTGCGCCGAGCGCAAACACATTGCTTACTGTCTCGCGTACGGAGGGTTCGATGATTCGAGCGATGCTCTCGCGTTCCACACCGCTTTTCTCATAGATCTCGAATCCCACATCCAGCAGCGCAACAAGGTAGTTGCACACCGTGACGCTGGCGGCGTGATAGAGCGTTTTGTATCGCGGATCAATGCTGAAGCACTCGCCGCCGATTCGCCCCACGGCCCTGGTAAGCGCATCGAGCGCCGGCTCATCTCCCTCCACACCGCACCACGTGCCCGCGAAACTCTGCGCGGCCAACGCGGGATCGGCGAAAGTCTTGACCGGATGCACGCTCGCGGTATGAGCACCCTTTGCCGAGGCCGCCTCGAGCGCTGCAGATGCCAGCGCGCCGCTGCAATGAAACACAATGTCGGATTTCCTCAGACAAGCGCTGGCCGCGAGCGATTCACAACAGCGTTGGATGCTGTCGTCAGATGTCGCAACGAGCCACACATCGGCCGGCTGAAGCTCGCGGTACGCGGATACGGCGTGGCCTGCGCCGATTGCGCGCACCGCATTGGCGGCGCTGCGCTCACTACGATTGAGAATATCGCCGATGCGAAAAACGCCCGCCTCGCGCCAGAGCTTGCCGAGCGTACGACCGACCTTGCCGCAACCGATGATGCTCAGGCGTTGCAACGGCGTTGTCGCCTCGGCGCAGTCAAGGCCCTGAAGTTGTTTTCCGTAAAGATGTGCGCCATGATGATCTCACGAAATTCTACCACTACACCGAGAATAAGGAGCGTGCTGATGACCACGTTCGTAACCGATAACTGCAAGGGTTGCCGTTACACGGACTGTGTTGCGGTATGTCCGGTCGAGTGTTTTCACTTCGATGACGAGATGTTGTATATCGACCCGGATGTGTGTATCGATTGCAGTGCGTGCCTGCCCGAGTGCCCGGTGGAAGCGATCTACGAGGGTGATGATTACCCACCCGGAAAGGAAGAATGGATCAGCATTAACGCCGAACGCGCCGCGGAGCTGCCGGTGATCACCGACACGCAGGACCCACTGCCCGGCGCCGACGACAGAAAGACCGAGTTGGGATTTTAGACTCAACACAGCGCCGGCGAAACCCGTCACCACAAACTCGCATTGAAACCCGGCTGCGAACAAAACCCGCTGCGTGTCGCCGTGGTGGGGAGCGGCCCCAGTGGTTTTTACGCTGCCGAGGCGCTCATCCGTTCGGACCACACCGTGCGCGTAGACATGTTCGAACGCCTGCCTGCGCCTTACGGGCTGGTGCGCTACGGTGTTGCGCCGGATCACCCGAAACTCAAACAGGCGATTCAGGTTTACGACAAGATCGCGCAGGCGGAAGAATTCCGCTTGCTCGGGAACGTCACGGTCGGGCGGGACATCTCCGTCGACGACCTGCGAGCCACGCATCACGCGGTGATCCTCACCTGCGGCGCGGAGACCGACCGGCAACTCGGCATTCCCGGCGAGGACTTGCCCGGCAGCCACACCGCAACCGAATTCGTCGCCTGGTACAACGCCCACCCGGATTACCGCGATCGGCGCTTCGATCTTTCGCACGAGACTGCTGTCATCATCGGCCAGGGCAACGTGGCGGCGGACGTCGCGAGGATTCTCGCCAAGACGGCGGACGAGCTCAAACATACGGACATAGCTGCTTACGCGCTCGACGTGCTTGGGCAAAGCCGTATACGCGATATCTACGTGATTGGCAGACGCGGACCCGCGCAGGCAAAGTTCACCGCCAAAGAGCTACGCGAGTTCAACGAGCTTACGGACTGTGATCCGGTGGTCAGTGAAGCGGATCTCGAATTGAATCCGGCCAGCCAAAGTGAATTGGAGGACAGGAAGAACAGCGGCGCGAAAAAAAAAATGGAGATATTCGCGAAGTTCGCGACGGTAAAGGCCTCGAAGGCGCGTCGTTGTCATTTCGTATTTCTCAAAAGCCCGGCCGAGTTGATCGGCGCCGGGCGTCTCGAGCAAGTCGTGCTCGAACGCAACACCCTGAGCGGCGAACTTTTTTGGCAGTCTGCAAAGGGCACGGGCGAGCGCGAATTGCTGGACTGCGGGATTTTAT
>JBPCXK010000785.1:0-3593 GCA_051008635.1 Gammaproteobacteria bacterium | reverse complement strand
CCCTAGACTCGCGCCGATGTGCACGAACAGCTCGCCGCTGGCGACAAGCTCCAGGAAACTTTTCGCCGTCAGTAGTGGCGGCGGCAGAATTGCAACGTGCGCGTCCGTGAAACTGACGACGAGTTGCCAGATAACGACTATGACGAACGCAGCGTAAAAGAACGGCAGCGCACGCGCCGCTTGTTTGAGCAGTGTCGTCACCGCTTCGGGCGTTCCTGTCGCGAAGTCAAGACGCCCGCGGATCGCAAGGCGGGCGCCTGGTTGTCACCGGCATCACATGTTCAGCGCTTTCTCAGCGAAGCTTGCGTCGAACTTGGGATTGTCCTCCGGCTTGAGAATGCCGGCTTCCTTCAGGAACTTCGTGTACTCGTCGATTGTCGATGCTGCCGGCGCGATATCACGGTTATAAACAGAGATTCCCTCGTCCAGTGAGAACTTGATGACGTCCACTGGAAACCCGATCTGCGCGCTCCACAGCTCTGCGGCGCGATCGGTGTCTTGCAGAATCAGATCGACCGATTTGACGATGGCTGTAATCAAGTCCTGCACCAGCTCCGGGTTCTCGGCAATGAATTCTTCGCGTGCGTATACACCGTTGCCGATGTAGTGACCGGCTTTAATGGGCATGATCTTCTCTGCCTTGATCAGCACACGCGAATGACCGGCGGCGAGCGCCTTCGAGACGTGCGGGTCCCAGGTTATGCCGGCCTCGACATCCTTGCCGCCGAGCAGGGTCGGGACGTCGGAGCCCTTGGTCTTGAACAATTTGATGTCGGCAACGCCCAGACCAGCGTCAGCGAGCGCCTTGACCAGCAGCGGATATTGCTGTGAGCCCTTGCCCGGAAACGCCACTGTCTTCCCCTTCAGATCGGCGACCGACCGCACGTCTGAATCCTTGGGAACCAGAATTGCGGTTTGTTCCAGTATAGATATTGCCAACAGCTTTGCAGGGAGCCGCGCCGAGGCCACGATCGCCGGCCCCATGCCCGCCGAGGCAATCTGTAACTCGCCGGCGGCGAGCGCCTGGTTCTCGGGCGCGCCATAGGAGAAGCTGCGGAACACGATCTTGACGTTGTGCTTCTTCTCGATCTCGTCGAGCAGGCCCATCTCTCGCGCGATGTAAATGGGCATGGTTGCCGGTTGCACGCCAAAGTTGATGGTTTCCTGCGCCACGGCAGTGAGCGATGCCCCGGCGGTCAGCGTTGACGCCAGCAATGTCGCGATAGCCAATCTGATAGCTGTTCTCATGATTACACCTCCTCTTGGGTTATTGAGCGGGATTTCGCGTTCAGCCTTTGCTATTCCCACCATGCTTCATCAAATCCCCCTCACTCCCCCTTTGAAAATTGAAAAGGGGGAAGGTCAAAGTGCCGCGCTGCCGAGCGGCAATTGTTTTCCGCTCGGCCGCGGGGGTCCCTTTTATCCTCGATGGAGGACAATGCTTTCGAAAGGACGTCTATTCTATTGTGCATCGTTCGCCGTTGGCGGCAGCGCGTCGCGCTCAAAAAACGCCAGCGCGCCTTCGTGCGCCGGTACGGTTGTGTTGGGTGCAAGCACCGCTATCTTGCCGGCATGTAGGCTCAGGGTTTGCGCCAGCAAATAGGCGTGCCGCGCGAGAAAGTCATCGCGGCAAACCAGCAGAAACTCACCAAGCCCGGCGATCGCGCGCAATGCAACCGGTCCGTAGTCGGTGAACGGCTTGCGTCCCCTCATCAGAGCGTCAGCCTGCTGCGGGCGCAGTAACGCGACATCGAGCTGTTTGCTCGCGATGAGGCTGCCAACGCGGCCGACATATGGCGCTCGTGTTACACGCGCCGAGCTCGCCGGCAGATACTCGGCTAGAATCGCCGCGACCACTTTGCCGAGTTCATACGAAGGAGCATCGCGTTTGTTAACGACGATCAACAGATGGCGCTGCCTGTACACAGCCCACTGCCTGTACGGTGTATGCGCCATGCACAACGCCGCCATCGCGCCCACCGCAGCAATGCGGATGAGGTCGCGTCGCGGCGTGCTGACCGGTTGCCGAAATTCCATGCGCTTGTCGCGCGAAGCTATTGCGTCTCGAAAATCTCCAGTGGCAGTATCGCGGACACCGTGTAGTTAGGCACGTCGACGAGCTGCCCGATGCGCATATCCACGGCGACGCTGGCAACGACGTACGCCTGTTCGGGGGTGAGCCCCCTGTTTGCCACCATGTAGTCGATCATCTCGAGCAAGGCGTTGCGTGCCGCCAGCGTCAGGTCTTCGGAAAGATTGCTGAGCGGGCCAATCTTCTCGCTATCGAGGTACGTCACGTAGGGCGGTACTTCTCCCGCCGCCTTCAACGGAAACCCGGTCGTGGCGTAGAATGCGTCCGGCGCGAGCTTCTTGAGCTGCGAGCCGCCTTCGTAGTGAGGCACCTTGACGCTTGCGCCGAGACCCTTGCGGATTTCAGTCACGACGGTAACCTTCGCGCCGATCTCGATCGCAGTTCCCGACACTTCGCCGTCTCCCTGCGCGTAGTGCACGTCACCCACGAACAGGCCGCAGCCATCGATAAAGCACGGTAACAGCAAAGTGGTGCCGGTCTGCATCTGTTTCACATCCATATTGCCGCCGTTCTCCCGGGGCGGAATGGTGCGCAGACATTTGTCTTTGTGTTGTCCCTCAGGACCGCAGATGTCTTTTGGCATGGCGCCCTTGGGCTCTGGTGCGAGTGCAATACCGCCTGCCTCGCCCAACTCCGTTTCGCGCGCCAGTATGGTGTCGACTTCGGCCTCGCCCGGCAGCACGCCGACCGAGCCCATGAAGCCGTTGAATGGTATGCGCACGCCGGGTATCTGTTCGGAAGTCGCTGCCAGCCGCGTGAGGCTCCAGCTGGCCAGAAACGGCTCTGTGAACTTGTCGCGTAAAAACCCAAACCCAGGCACGATGACGGTGTAGCCATACTCGTCCGGTGCGATGTCGACGAGCGTGATCGCCAGCACGTCGCCGCGCTTCGCGCCCTCGATGTGCACTGGTCCGGTCATCGGATGCACCAGATTCAGATCCACCGCAGCAAGATCGTCGGCAGTGGCATCGAAGCTCAAATCCGAGTCCAGCGCATCGCGCGTCTCTAACACGATGTGCTCCCCAGGGTTCGCTCTAGCGACTGGTTTGATGGCGGGATGGTAGCGGTTGAAACAATTCGGATCGTCACCGCAATGCGTGCCGCTCTTACCGACCACCACCGACGGTGGACCTTTGACGTCGGACGTATCCGCGAGCGCCGCAAACGGGGAAAAGAGACAAAACAGGATGAGTAACTTGACCAGCTTCATGATGCGGCTCCTCAGTAGTTATTGTAGGTAAAGCCAAACAGCTGACAGGTCCGGGCGTTTAACGCCTTAAGAGGAGCTTAGCACACAGTTCAGAATGCGCGTCGCACACGGTTCCGCTTTCCCAAAGGGGGGGCAGGCGGGGATTCGCATGGCTAGCCCGCATTTCTCACCACGATGACGGCGCTGGCTTGATCTTTGAATCCACAACGAATTTTCTTCACTCGGAAATACAGCCCGTATTCCGCTCGATCAGAAAATGCCTTGTGAATTCAAATCTCTGCGCGATCATCT